>CAZKOI010000149.1:0-8019 GCA_964554315.1 uncultured Enterobacterales bacterium
GCGAAGCTTCTCGGTCAACACCCTTCGCATCTGTGTTGGTGAGCCCGAGATAACGGAGATGTGAGCGTCCGGAAGCCCCGAAAGACCCCGGAGTAAGGGCGTCGCCCCGGGTACTGAGCGCTTCTTGTGCGCCGGCTCGATGGCGGTCCGAACCAGTCCCCGCAGGGACTCAAAGTCCGTGTCTAGGTAGGTCTTGTCGAGGTCCCAGCGATAGACTTTCACCTTGCTCTCATACCCACGACGCAGGGTACCGTCGACGGATGCTCAGCGAATGGGCCCCTCAAACCTGTAGATGACACTTCCCTCCTCCGCCATGAGCAGTCTCTCTGCCGAGGCACGCTTGGCATAGCGAGGGTCTTGCTTGAGCATCCGAATCCGCGACCTGAGGGCGGCATTCTCGGCCTTCACCTGCTCCACCTTGGCCTGTGTAGCGTACAAGCGTCGCTTGACCTGGTGGCGGTTTAGCATTCCTTCATCTCCCAACAGCGCCATCTTCACCACCGCAAGGAGCATGACGCCCGGCAGCACGTTCCAAACCAACCGACGCACAAAGGCGACGCCGCCAGAGGTCGCTCTGATGCGAGGGTTTGTGAGACTGCCTGTGTGTGTTGACATGCCAAGCTTACTGGTGAAAATTGTCTCGAAAGAATATCTAACTTATTGAAATATGTCCTGAAATTTGACCATGTATGGCCTGCATCAAGCGCGCCCAATTTCTCGAAAAGGATGGATCCAGGCTGGATCCGAGCCGATGCTCCCTCGCAATCTTTTTTCGACGTCAAACGCCGCAAATCAGGCGGCTGATTCAACGTCAAAGAGCAATAGAGGACTTCAATAACCCTTCTCAAGTCAAGGGGAAGGGCTCGCCGCGGCCTCGGGACTAAGCTCTGTGGCGATAGCCAGTTGCGTGAGGCCGCGACTCCGAGCGGCGTCCATGACGGTCACCACTCTACCGTGCCCAACCTCTTTGTCCGCCTTGATCACCACCAGCGTCGACGGGTTTCGCCGAGCGGCTTCCGACAGGGCTTCGGTGAGGCCCTTGAAGTCGACCGCATCCTCCTCGATGTAGACCGCACCGTCGTTGCTCACCCAGATGTTGAGGTCGTCGGTGTCACGGAGAACCGTATCGGAGCTTGAGCGCGGCAAATCAACCTCAATGCCGGGCGCGCTCACGAATGTCGTCGACACCATGAAGAACAGCACGAGCTGGAAGATGATGTCGATGAGCGGAGTGACATCGACAACGGGCTCAACACGGCGGCTACGAGAGAAATTCACTCGGCCGCCTTGTCCGGACAGAGGCTGTCGAGGATCATCGCGGCCAGATCTTCCAGCCCCAAGATCAGGCGGTCGGCTCTTGCCAGCACCCACCTGTGCCCCACGAGTGCAGGGATGCCGACACTGAGTCCAGCCATGGTCGAGACCAGGGCCTGCGAGATCCCCCCGGCGAGGTTGGCCACCACCCCCATTCCCTGGGCTTGGATAACATCGAAGGTCAAGATCATGCCCCAGACCGTCCCTAGGAGCCCGAGGAGCGGTGCGATGCTCGCCACCGTACCGAGGACGGCACTGAAACGCTCTAGTTCCGCCGCCTCACGTCGACCCACCTCTTCGAGTCGCTCCTTGATCTCCGTGCGGGTGAGGCCAGCAGCATCCACCGCTGTGAGCGTCACACGAGCGGCAGCGCTGGGGTGCTTCTTTGCCGAAGCCACAGCGTCCCCGAGCCGACCTTGACGAAGCCATTCCTCGACCTCGCGAACCAATGCAGGCGGAATCACCGCCGCGCGCCGAAGGGAGATGCAGCGCTCTAAAAACACCGCGAGACCGACAATGCTCGCCATCGCGATGGGAACCATGACGGGACCGCCCGACAACAACAGCTCTACCACTGAACGCTCCAAGGTGGGTTGGTGTGACTTTACTCTCTGTTCGATTACCATTGGCGTGTGTCAACAACCACCCCCAAAACGCGGTCATCACGTCTCCGCCAGGGCGTGATGGTGCTAACCGCGGCCGTTATTGCCAGTGCCACCATTCCTGGCTGTGGCGTAGCTTATGTCGTTCGTTCGGCCTATTTTCAGGCCGAACTGCTGCACAGCCGCGAGCCGATAGCCGACCTTCGCGAGCGTCAGTTCTTCAACGAAACGGAACTCAAAGCGCTCGACCGAATCAACGACGTCAAGGCTTTTGGTGCCGAGATCGGGCTCGAAGCAACCGAGAATTACGGTACCTACGCGATGGACTGGGACAGGACCATATGGAACCTCTCTGCCTGCGAAGAGCTTGCCTTCACGCCTCGAAGGTGGACGTTTCCCATCGTGGGTCGAGTCCCCTACCTGGGCTTTTTCAGACGGGAGGATGCCGAGCCTTGGATACAGCGCTTGGAGGCCGATGGCTATGAGACCTACCTCCGTACCGCTGGCGCGTACAGTACACTCGGGTGGTTTAGAGACCCCGTCCTTCCCTCCATGATGAAGTGGAATGACTATCGCCTCGCCGACACTGTTCTTCACGAGCTCGCCCACGCTACGGTATGGATCAAGGGGAGCGTTAAGTTCAACGAGAGCTTCGCTAGCTTCGTGGGTGAAGTTGGCGCATTTCAATACCTCAGCAACCGGTTTGGCCCCGAATCCGAGCAACTCCGACGGGCGCGAGAAGATCACGAAGACGTGGTCACCTGGCGAGCAGTTCTGCGCGCACTGTACACCGACCTGGATGCCGTCTTTCGGGATGAATCCCTCAGTGACTCCGCCAAACGAAGCGCGAAAGCCGTGTTATTCGCTAGCCTCCCCGACAGGGTTGAGGCTGCGGGATTTCATCGACCCGAGCGGTTTCTGCGCGCTGCACGCGATGGAAAGTGGAACAACGCTAGACTGGTTCAGTTCAAGACCTACAACCACAACCGAGACCACTTCGAGGCGCTGTTCAAGCGCGAGAACGACGACCTCCTGGCCTTTATGAGAGCGGTTCAGGTGGCCACACGCGACCACGATGATCCATTCCAAGCGCTGCGGGACGCCGCCAAAAAGTAAAGTTTTTTGTACGTTTGTATAGAAAACTTTTGACAGTCACCTGCTCAAGCTCCACGTCATGGAAAAACGTTGCCCGATCCGCTGAAGCAAGCGATCGCAGCTGTTCGATTAACGTCGCTACATTTTTGACAACGCTAAAGTCACTCTGCGGCTGTTCCGACAGGACTGGCATGCGACTTGCTCCCTCTTTCGGCACCACCGGAGGTTGAACCATGGCAAGCGCAGCATCTCGAAGCAATGGACCAGGGAATCCGCTCTTGAACCAATACCTCAAGTGCATGGGGGAGATTCCGCTCCTCAAGCGAGCCGACGAAGTCGAGGTGGCGCGACTGATTGCTCGAAACGGACCTGATGCCGAGATCGCTCGCCAGACCCTCATCACAGCGAATCTGCGCCTCGTCGTCAGCATCGCAAAGCAGTACTCGTACCGCGGCCTTCCGCTGCCCGACCTCATCCAAGAGGGCAATATGGGCTTGATGAAGGCCGTCGAGAAGTTCGACTACACCAAGGGCTTCAAGTTCTCGACCTACGCGTCTTGGTGGATCCGGCAGAGCATCATCCGGGCAATCGAGAGCCAGATAAGGACCATCCGAATCCCGATCTACAAGCTTGAGATCGTGAACCAAGTCCACTACACACAGAAGGCTCTCTATCAAGAGTTTGGCCGCGAGCCGACCCTGTGGGAGGTCGCCGAGCGGCTCGAGAAAGACCCCACTAAGATCGCGGCGTTGATGCGCCTGACTCGAGAGCCGACCAGTCTCGATGCACCCGTTACCAACGAGTCCGACTCCACGGTCGCCGACTTCATTGAGGATGAAGGCGCGTCAGCACCCGGTGAGGCTTTCGACTGCGCTTCCCTGCGTGAGCAAGTCGATGATGCACTAGCCTCGCTCACGCCGCGCGAGGAGAAGGTGGTCCGGATGCGTTACGGCATCGGGGAGCCGACGCAGTACTCGCTTGAAGAAATCGGCCAGCGGTTCAACCTCACACGCGAGCGCATCCGCCAGATCGAGCTCAAGGCCATTCGCAAGCTCCGACACGCCAAGCGAAGCGAAGCACTCTCTGCATTCGTGGCCTGAGGTCACCCACGCTTTCGGGGGGTCGGCTCATTGCGCGGCCCATGGGGACTCTGCCTTGCAGCGTCCTCGAGTCGGCCCCCCGTCTTGGCGCGCCCCTGCGACAACGATAGGCCCTCCATCAGACCAACGGAGGATCTATGTCAGACCGCGCGACCGCCACACAGACCCTGCTGCCGATCATCGAAGTCTTGAGGACCATCGATCCCGCTCATCCTGATGCAACCCAGATGGTCCGCGAGCAACTGCCCCTAGACGACCCCCGCGTGGAAGCCGCACGCCAACTGGTCGAGACCGGCCTCGCTGAGGGGTGGCTTACGCCCCGAGAAGCCGGCGGCGTCCGCTTTGGGCGTATCGCGAAGCCCTCCGATGATACCTCGAGTTTCTCGATCGACGCCGTCGACATGGACGGCGCTGGACCGGGGCACGTACACCCCAACGGGGAGTTCGACCTCTCCTTCGCCCTCCAGGGCGAACCCCGATTCGAGTCGGCTCCAGAGGGATGGGTTGTCCTACCGCCTGGCTCGTGGCACGTTCCCACCGTCACCGGTGGTCGAATGGGAATTCTCTACTTCTTGCCGGGCGGTGCGATCGAGTTTGGTCCTCGACCCGACTGAGGAAGACTCCGAATCACTCGCAGTGTGACTGGTACGCCTCAGCATCCATCACATCCGACGCACTGGAGTCGCCGCCGACCTTGACCTTGAACAGCCAGCCGCCTCCGTAGGGGTCGCTGTTCACGGTCTCGGGGTCATCCTCGAGCGCCTCATTCACCTCAACCACCTCGCCGCTAACGGGGCTGTACACGTCAGAGACGGCCTTCACACTCTCAATCTCACAGGCAGCGGCCCCCGCGTCGACCGTGTCGCCTACTTCGGGCAACTCAACGTGGACGACGTCACCCATCGAGTCTTGAGCAAACCAGCTCACACCGACCACCATCAGGCCGTCGGCTTCTTGAACCCACTCGTGGGACGCGGTGTACTTTCTATCGTTTGGGTAAGACATGGCGCTCTCCTCAGTATGGGCGCTTGTAGAAAGGTGGCTTTACAACTTCAGCATCAGCCATCCGTCCTCGGATGTCGATCTGAAGACGGGTGCCCGGGCGGGCGAGCCTGCGAGGCACGTAACCAAGGGCGATGTTGGCCTCAATAGACGGAGACTTTGTTCCGCTGGTGACCTCGCCCACCACCTCGCCGTCCGCCAAGATGGGGCAGTGCTGACGTGCAATACGCTTCTCGACAAGCAGGCACACCAAGCGTCGCGCAGGGCCTGCTTCCTTCTGGGCGACGAGCGCGTCTCTTCCGATGAAGTCGCCCTTGTCAAACTTCGTCACCCAACCCAGGCCCGCCTCTATCGGCGAGGTCGTGTCATCGATGTCGTTCCCATAGAGCATCAACTTGGCCTCAAGGCGCAGGGTATCTCGGGCGCCCAGCCCAACGGGCTGTATGCCATAGCCTTCGCCTGCACGGAGAACACTGGGCCAGACCGCCGAGGCGCGTTCGGCAGGGATGAACACCTCGAAGCCATCTTCTCCGGTGTACCCCGTCCGCGCGATAATGCAGCCGTCGACTCCGCCCAGTGATGCACGTACAACGCCAAAGAAAGCGACTTCGGCCAAGTCTACGTCTGTCAGTGCGTTCAGGACAGCCTCGGCATCACGCCCTTGAACCGCTATCTGAGCCCATGCATCGGACTCATCTACGACTTCAACGTCGGCACAAGGGTTGTGATCACGAATCCACTCAAAGTCCTTCTCTCGATTCGCCGCGTTGACACAAACCAGCACCTCATCGACCGCGAGACGGTAGACAATGAGATCATCGACAATGCCGCCGTCCGGTCGACACATCGCGGTGTACTGGGCATGCCCATTCGGTACATCGAGGTTGTTCGTGATCAGATATCGAATCGCATCCACAGCGGATGGCCCCCTAAGGAAGACCTCGCCCATGTGTGAGACATCAAACAGTCCGACGCTGTCACGAACCTGCTTGTGTTCCTCGATGATTCCCTTGTAGGACACCGGGAGCTCCCAGCCGCCAAAGTCGATCAGGCGCCCGCCTGCTGCTTGGTGATGTTCAAAAAATGGCGTGCGCCTAAGTTGCATCGCTTCACCCCTGTCTGCCCAATTCAAGTCCGCGTCTCCCATATCCTGTCTCGCGAAAAAAGGGTCCGACAACTCGCGCGAAATGGAATAGATCGGCGCCGTCACAGAGGTACCGTATGCCAACCGCGATGCCACCCCGGGATGCCTTCGTTCACCGCCACATTGGGCCGCGTGCCGTTGCGATCGAGGCGATGCTCGACGCCATCGGCGCGGAATCCATGGACCAGCTGATTGCCGAGGCAGTTCCGCCGTCCATTCGCTCCGAGAGGCCGCTCGACGTTCCGTCCGCATTGGACGAAGAAACCGCCCTCCTCGCGCTCGCCGCAATGGCCGAGAAGAACGTGGTGGCCAGGAGCTACCTTGGTTTCGGCTACCACGACACTGTCACGCCCCCGGTCATTCTGCGGAATATCCTTGAGAATCCGGGTTGGTACACCGCCTACACTCCCTATCAGGCTGAGATTTCCCAGGGGCGACTCGAGGCTCTGCTGAACTACCAGACCATGGTCCAGGACCTCACAGGGCTTGAGATCGCGAACGCCAGCATGCTCGATGAGGCCACCGCAGCTGCGGAGGCCATGACCATGTCCCACCGAGTGGCGCGCGGAAAGGTCAATCGCTTCGTTGTCGATGCAAACTGCCACCCTCAGACCATCGCGGTCCTTCAGACCCGTGCCGAGCCGCTCGGCATCGAGGTTGACGTTCAGCCATTGGACGAGTTTGACCTCGACACCCCCTGCTTTGGGGCGCTGATTCAGTACCCGGGAACGGACGGTTCGGTGACGAACTTCCGTGGGATTGCGGAGAAGGTTCACGCTCACAAGGGACTGCTGACGGTGGCCACTGATCTCCTCGCGCTGACACTCCTTGAGGCCCCTGGGCAACTGGGCGCAGACATTGCCGTCGGCAATAGCCAGCGTCTCGGTGTACCGCTGGGCTACGGTGGGCCCCATGCGGCCTTCATGGCCACACTCGAGAAGCACAAGCGACAAATGCCGGGCCGCATCATTGGCGTCTCGAGGGACCGCCACGGGAACCTCGCCCTTCGAATGGCGCTGCAGACACGCGAGCAACACATCCGAAGAGACCGCGCGACATCGAACATCTGCACAGCACAGGTGCTGCTTGCGGTGTGCGCGGGGATGTACGCCGTTTGGCACGGGCCTGACGGGCTGACAGCCATCGCAAGCCGGATTCACGGCTATGCCAAGCGGCTCGCAAGCGGGGCTTCCGCCGCCGGGCACACCGTTGTGCACAGCCACTTCTTCGACACTGTCAGGATTCGAGTCGGCGAGCGGATGTCCGACATCGTCAATGCCGCCCACGCCAAGGGCATCAACCTTCGTCGCCTCTCAGACACTGACCTGGTCATCGCGCTGGATGAGCGAGTTCGCGACACCGACCTGGCCGACCTGATCGAGGTCCTCGGCGGCTCGTCCAGCGCATCTAGCGTGGACCAAGGTGCGATCCCCGACACACTCGCCCGGCAGACCGACTTTCTGAGCCACCCGACGTTTCACCGATACCGCTCTGAGACGGAGATGTTGCGCTATCTGCACAGCCTCGAGGTCAAGGATTTGTCCCTCACAACGGCGATGATTCCGCTCGGAAGCTGCACCATGAAGCTGAACGCAACCACGGAGATGATTCCGGTGACCTGGCGCGGCTTCGGAGGCATCCACCCCTTCGCGCCAAAGAGCCAGGCCCAAGGCTACCAGCAGATGTTCGCGGACCTCGAAGCATGGCTGGCCGAGATCACTGGATTTCATGCCGTCAGCCTTCAACCCAACGCCGGCTCGCA
>CAZKOI010000150.1:0-6150 GCA_964554315.1 uncultured Enterobacterales bacterium
CGGTCTACTTCCACGACTACACCTTCAGCGACAAGGTGCTCTCGGTCAACCCGAACAGCACTGAAGCGACCGAAGGGTCCGATGGTCTCACCATCGACGTCGTGATCGAGACGTCTCTCACGGTCGATGCCTACCTCGACATCACTGGGCCGGTATACAATGAAGCATGTGGCGTCACGACGGGCCCGATTCCCGTCGTGTACACCGGCACCGTCGAGCTTTCTCTTGACGGTGGCGACGTCGACGGCACCGTTGAGTTGGACCACATGGTGCTCGGTACCGCGGAGTCCGCCACCAGCTACGATGGGTGCTCGATCGGTGTCCTGGACACCATCGCAGGTTTCCTTGGGTACGACCTGACCTCCTTCATCAACACGGACTTTGAGACCGCTGCTCGTGAGCTTGGAGAGGCCATCGAGAACGACCTCATCACCTACGACATTCCGATGGCATGCTCGGTTGAGGATGAGGACGAAGAGCCGGTTAGCACGGAGTGTGACGACGGCTACGTCCGGGACTGCGATGACGACTGTACGCTCGAGAGCTGGATTGGCGACGGCTACTGTGAGGACGGCACGACCTCGTGGGGCGGTAACTTCAACTGCTACGAGTTTGACTACGATGGCGGCGACTGCGACTAGGCCTTAATCGGCGCCAGACTGACTGAGCCCGGGCCTCCTCTGAGGGGTCCGGGCTCTCGTCGTTCTACTGAATGGTCTCACGGACGATGGTCGCGATGCCGGCGGCGATCACCGCGTGGCCCTCCCGTGTAGGGTGCCCGGTGTCGCGGTCGGCCCCCATGAAGTGGGGCCTGCCAGTAGACGCGTAGATTTGCTGCCCGTCTACCCAACGAAGCGCGGTCTGCTGAAGCGCGGTCGTGAGTCTGGCGTAGGCCTTGAATTGGTCGCCGCAGTCCTTCTCCGAGATGAACTCCGTGCATCGTTCTGGGGCTGCTTGGGTGTGATCGGGTAGTGCCAGTACGAGCACGGGTGTCTTGGTATCTTCTGACCAAGCCTCAAGCGCTGCCAGCTGGTCGGCGTACCACTGGGGTGAAACATCAGGCGTGTGGCCCGAGGCCAGTGCCCGGGCCAGCTTTGCGGCCTGGACCTGGCGAAACATGGCGCTGTACCGAACCAGCGGTAGGGAGAGAAACTCCGGCAGTATTCGTGCCGGTGCGGGTATGGAGGTTCCAACAAACACGGGATGCTCGTCGTGGGCACCAAACATGAGAAAGGTGGGGTCGACATCGTTGGTGTACGTGGCCCAGATGATGAGGTCTGGCGACCACTCGCCGAGATGATGGGTGATCAGGCTCACCCCTTGTTCAGCGTCGTAACCGCACATGCCGAGGTTGAAGACCTCCGTCTGGGGGAGGCGTCGCTCGAGTTGAGCAGGCCAAGCCTGCTGTAGTGTGACGCCGAGCCCCCACGTGAGGCTGTCACCAACCGCTAAGATACGGCGAACACCGGGTTTCCGTTTCGGCGGAACCATGCCCGCAACCCATCCGCGAACGCCGTCTCGCTCGGGCGCAATGGTCTGAGCGTATTTCAAGCCCGGTGGATCGAAGTAGGGGCGGGTCGCAATCTCTTGCTCATGAACCCGGTACGCCGACTCAACCCGCTGGACCACCAGCGCTCCCACAGCGCAACCGACTGCCAGCAGTGCAAACTGGCCTAATATTCGAGAGTGTTTGCTCACACCTTGAGCATCCCATGAATGGAGGAGCTTGACACGGCCAACCACACATTTAGCATGGGTCCATGCGGCCATGGATGCTCAAGCTCGGGCTAAACCTCTACCCGCCCTTTATCGGTGCGGGCGTGAGCGTGAGGCACATCGCTGACGACTGGTCATCGATGACGGTGACACTCAAGCTTCGCTGGTACAACCGCAACTACGTGGGCACCCACTACGGGGGCAACTTGTTTACCATGACCGATCCGTTCTACATGCTCATGCTCATTCAGAGGCTGGGGCCGGGCTACAGCGTGTGGGACCAAAAGGCCGACATTACCTTTGTGAAGCCCGGGAGAGGCACGGTGACGGCGGAGATGGCGGTTTCGGATGCCGAGCTGGACGCCATTCGAGAAGCTACGGTGAGTGGTGCTAAGCACTTTGCGGAGTTTGACATCAACATCTTGGACGAGGAGAAGGCCGTTGTCGCTACAGTCCACAAGACCTTGTACGTAAGGCAGCGACGTCCTCCTCAATAGAGGCGCTTGACCTTTAGGGCGTGCGCTTCTCTTCCGGGTGAGATGATGCGTCCTCGAATGGCGGGCCCGAGGTGCACCGTCAGGCTGTCGTCATCAGGATCGATTGAGTCCACGCGACCGTGCCATGACTTGAGGCCACCGAGCCACCAGCGGGCATCGGATATGTAGAGGATGTCGCCCTCGATGGCCTCTGCAGCCTCAGCGAGTCCCGCACTGATGCGAACAAGGGGGAGGTGGATGGTCTCGTCCTCTCGGTCGTCATCGGAGGCTTTGGCCGTCGCAGTGAGCCAGACGCTCTCGTCATCCACGCCACGACGTCCACCGTAGAAGTTTTTGATGGCGTCCGAGACAGTGCCCCACACCAAGCCTCGAAGCTCGTCAAGTGGCCGTCCCTGAGTGGTCATGCCGGCCACGACGCCAATGACACCGCACACCACGAGCCCGAAGAAGGCGCGCATGAACTTGTATTGATCCTTACCGGCGAGGAAGCCGTCTTCGACCTCCTTCATCGGAACCCCGTGGGCGAAGGGTGTGATCAGATCGGGCCAGATGACGCTTGCGGCAATCACGATGGAGCCACCCACCATTGTGAACCACGCTGCGGTCGCGCTGAAGCGCCGCCAGAATACGCCGAGCAACAGGGTGATGACGAGCGGTGGCGTGACCGCTGCCGTGAAGGCACCATGCGCCGAATAGATAGAGTCGAAGCCCATAAAGACGGGGACCAGCACAACACCGAGCACGGTCACACTCACCGAGGAGACTCGGGCCGCTCGCAGGAGATCAGATTCAGAAGCCGTCGGATTTCTGGGCTTGTAGATGTCGTTGACATAGATCGCTGCGACTGCGGTGATGAGTGTGTCTACGGTGGACATCAGTGCAGCGGTCAGCGCAGCCATGATGAGACCAAAGACGCCGGGTCTCGACAAGAAGTCAGCGGCGATGAAGAAGGCTTCTTTGGCTTGAATATCGGGCGGGAGATGTCCAGCGTGGACCAGCGCCTTGGCGACCCATCCGCCGCTTGCGACCACCATGGCTGCGATGGGCATCAGAACAACCGAGGTCACAATCACGGCCCGTCGGGAGTCCTTGACAGACCGCGCAGACAGAAGCCGCATGGCCATGCCTTGGTTCAAGAAGAGAAACATGGCCGTATTCGCCATGCCGTCTTGCCAGAACAGGCCCACACTGTGGTAGCTCGGGTCCGTGTTGAAATTGGTGAACGCCGTTCGATGCCCTCGGGGCAGGTGGGACCAGAAGGTCTCAAAGTCACCCATGTAGTCGATGCCGAGCCAGAGTAAGACTGCGCCGGTGGCCAGCAGCATGAGACCTTGAAACAGGTCCGTCATGATGACGCTGGTTTGTCCTCCGGAGGTCACGTAGACGGCCGAGATGGCTGCGACGCCCGCCGCACAAGCGAGCACTGGCCATCCCAAGAGGATGTTGAGGGCTTGGCCCATGGTGAAGAGGTTGATGCCGACGTAGCCGATCAGGTAGACCAGCAGCAGCCACGTAGCCATGCGTCTTTCACGTCTTCCAAATCGTCTCTCGAAGTACTCTGGGATGGATACAAGACGCGTGAAGTAGAGGATAGGGAGCCAGCCGAACAACATAAGCGGGATCCAGAACCAGTCATTTAGGTAGGTCTGGCTCGACGCGAGGCCGTAGTTGTAGGCAACCTTGGAGTACTTGACGAAGCTGTACGAGCCGATGGTTGTGGCCACCAGCGAGAAGCTTATCAGCCACCAGCTGAACCGCTGACCACCGAAAAAGAAGTCCTTGGTGGATTGCTGCCCGCGGCCGAACCAGGTGCCGATGGCCAGCATGGCCGCAAAATAGGCCACCATGATGATGTAGTCGATGGGCTGTCCCTTGACGCCCTCGGGTAGGCCCGATCCGGTGTAGGGTATGGCGTCTGCAGTGACCATGTCTCCATACTGAAGCCAGCCTTGGAGGCCCATGAAGAACCCCAGGCCGAGTAGCATCGTCAAGAGATTGCGAAGTGCCTTACCTTCAAAGCCAAGCATTCCTTGTCGGAAACCAAAGAACAACCCTGCGCCGAAAACGACGCCGCCGATGGTGTACTGGTATACAAATGGGTCCACGATGACCTCCGTAGCGGAGAGTCTATCGTGGTCGAGGAGATGCGGCCGTTGGGGTAGGAGCGTCTGGCGCGAGTGCCTCGACCTCCTCCGAGAGCGAAGGTGCGGGTGGCGGAGGCGCCACCGGAGTTCCGGGTGCCTCGCTTGGGACGGACTGAAGCACGCAGCGATTCTCCACACACGCACCGCGGTAGACCATGTCGATGTGACCGGGTGGCTTGGGCTCGGGACACGTGAACTGACCTTGCCGCTCTGCACAGATCTGTGCTTGGTGGGCGACGAGCTTGTCGTACTGGTCTCGTGAGTAGAGGTTCTGCGCGGCGTGTACGGAGTCGGGGCAGCAGCTGCCATCCTTCAGCGGGGTCACGATGCAGTCTTGGTCTTCGATACAGGGTGCATCAGAGAGCGGGGTCTTTGGAAATAGGCGGCTGTACCGCCCCTGGTCATCAACCATCTGACCGCTGGAGCAACTGAGCATGAGAACGGCGAGGAGCGTCATAGGGCTGGAAGCACAGTGAGTTCGTGTTCGTAGCGCTTGTTTCCGACCTGCAGGATCATCTCGGCGTCACCTTCTGCGACGAAGGTGATCTCACTCGTCATGGAGTCAATGGTCGCAACGTCGGGCGGTGAAAACCGAAGAGTAGAAGCACCGATGACGAGACTACCCTCGCAGTAGAGGAGCGCCATCCACTGGTCACCCACTCGGGGATCACCGACCTCGCGAATGTCACGGCCGTTTACTCGCACCGTCTTTCCTTCGCCTGTGCAATAACCTTCGTCGGTTCCGGAGGCGTTGGCATCGGATGTGTCGCCGCCTTCGCTGGTCTTGTTGCTGCATCCTGAGAGCAGCGCGAGCAGCAGGGTAGGGAGGAAGCGAGGGCTCAAGAAACCTTCGAAGAAGAGCGGTAATCGACGCGAAGATGCCATCGGAAGCCTCTGTCCTGCCACCTTAGTCCGCGGCAAGAACATCCATGGTGTGGGTGAAGGGTTTGTTGCCGGACTGAATCAACATGGTGACGTCAGCGCTGGCTTGAATGAAGACGGCATCCGTGCTCTCGTCGTCGACGACGGCAACGAATGCTGGAGTGAATTTGAGGAGATTGGCACCGGTCATGAGGATGTCTTGGCAGAACATTCTCACCGCCCACTCGTCTCCAACCTTGGGGTTTCCAACCTGTTTGATATCGCGCCCGTTGACCTTGACCTCGATGTCATCGCAGAGGTCGGGAATGTCGGTATCGGACCCCGTCCCCTTCAGGGCGTCGGAGCCGTCGTCACCGTAGGTGTCCTCACCTTTTTGAGCACAACCTGTAGACACCAGGGCCAATACGGCCAGGATGGAGAGCGGTCTGGGCACAGCGAACCTCGGTGACGGCTTCATCTTGCCACAGATATCTTCGCTGTGGGGCTCTATTGAGCCTGTGGCGTAGGTGCGGGAGGAGTGCCGTCGGGCGCCCCTTCGTGTCCCATGGGAGGGGGCTCCTGGTTGGCGGGCATCGGTTGACTGCCCTCCGCGGGCGGCGGTGGTGCATGCCCCTGTCCCTGCATCATGGGCTGGCCCTGTCCTTGCATCATGGGCTGTCCTTGCATGCCCGTTTGTCCCTGCATCATGGGCTGTCCTTGCATGCCCATTTGTCCCTGCATCATGGGCTGTCCTTGCCCCTGCATCATGGGCTGGCCCTGTCCTTGCATCATGGGCTGTCCTTGCATGCCCGTTTGTCCCTGCATCATGGGCTGTCCTTGCATGCCCATTTGTCCCTGCATCATGGGCTGTCCTTGCCCCTGCATCATGGGCTGGCCCTGTCCTTGCATCATGGGCTGTCCTTGCATGCCCG
>CAZKOI010000150.1:6250-8011 GCA_964554315.1 uncultured Enterobacterales bacterium
CTTGCATCATGGGCTGTCCTTGCATGCCCGTTTGTCCCTGCATCATGGGCTGTCCCTGCATACCCATTTGTCCCTGCATCATGGGCTGTCCTTGCATGCCCATTTGTCCCTGCATCATGGGCTGTCCTTGCCCCTGCATCATGGGCTGTCCCTGCATACCCATTTGTCCCTGCATCATGGGCTGCCCTTGCATACCCATTTGTCCTTGTATGCCGGGGTAGACTTGGCCTTGAATGATCTGACCCTGGCCCGCGACCTGCCCTTGAACGGCTTGAGAGTAGGAACCCATTTGGGTTTGGCCGCCCATTTGGAGCTGTACTCCAGCGCCCTGTCCCCCCATGGACATCTGCAAAGAAGCGCCTCCTTGCCCTTGGCTGGTCTGTCCCTGCATACCCATCTGCCCAGGCTGCATCTGGCCGGCCTGGTTCATCATCATGCCCGGTGCCTCGCTGCCCTCGGGCCCTCCAGGTCCTCCACCTTCAGGTTCCCCAGGCTCTCCGCCGGGTCCGCCACCGGGTCCGCCACCGGGTCCGCCACCGGGTCCGCCGCCCTTTCCTCCCTTTCCTCCCTTTCCACCGAGTTCACCGGCAGCCTGAGCCGCCATTTTCCGCTTGGTAAGCAGGTCTTGGTAGTCTTTCAGGGTCTCACATGCATCGGAGAGCCCCTCCTTGCAAGCGTGCCCAAAGAGCGTGAGACCTTTCATGATGTCCTGCTCCACGGCTTGGCCGATGGTGTAGCTCACACCAAGGTTTAGGCAGCCCTCGAGCTCTCCGCCTTTGCAGGCCTGAGAGAAGAGCTTGGCTGCTTTGTGGAAGTTCGGATGCACACCTTGCCCCTCTGTGTACCTGAGCCCGAGGTGCGTACAGCCCTTCAGCTCGCCCGACTGGCAGGCCTTGGTCAACAAGGCCACTGAGCGGTCAAAGTCTTGTGCCAGATCCTCGCCCTCTGCGTAAGCGATACCGAGCTCCGTGCAGTCGACCTGTTTATCTTCCCTGCATGAATTTAAATGCTCCGTCAGCTTCTGCCTGGCCTCGCTGCTCTCTCCACAGGTCCACGTGGGCTCATCGAGCATGGTGCGCTCGATCTCCGCGATGCGTTTCAGGCGCTTGGATTTAGCAGACTTCCGACCGGCGTCGGCAGTCAGCGTCAATGCGAGCAGGGGGATGAGCGATGTCATGTGATGCCTCTACCATCAGACTAGGTGGATGTTCGGCAAACTGCCACCTTGTCGGTCTATTTCTTGGTCATGGTCACCGTAAGTTCCTTTGAAACGGTGGGCATGATGAATGCACAGTGGACCACCATGTTGTCATTTTTCTTCTTCTTGGCCTGCAGCACAGGCGTTGTGATTCCAGAGATAAGACTCATGCCGGAGACGATGGTCCTCAGGGAATCTTTTCAGGCTGTTGGCCCAGAGCGAACCGGAAACTGGTGGGGTCAGTTTGATGACCGGGGGTGCTGGTGGGAGGCCCACAACACATGGTTGTATGTCACGGACCCAGCACTCCAGCAGTCGATGGTTTACGAGCTGCACTGGAATGCTGTGGTCCCGGATCAACCATGGTTCTGTATTAGCGATTCGCAGCTCGGTGAGCTCAAGGCACGGGTCGAAGCGATTCAGGAGTCCGTTGAACGGCCAGTACGCTGGTTCTGGGACCGTCGTATCGACCGCTGGGTCGTCGTTAACGCGAGCGGAGTTCACCACTGGACGGGCACCAAAAGGCCCGACAGCGGGCCGTGGCGTGAACTAGTAGACTACTT
>CAZKOI010000151.1:0-8003 GCA_964554315.1 uncultured Enterobacterales bacterium
TGCATCGTATTGCACCAATTTGCGCCGGCGTCGATCAGCACGTCCCGCGGACCGCAAGAGGTGGAGGCCACCCCGGCTGCGGCGGCGCCTCGCCTGTGCATTGTACTAGGTCGGCGGCGCCTGGGCGCTCTTCATGCAGCCTGCGATAGAAGTCCCAAGCTGCGTCCGATCCGGCCATTCGCTCGGAAAGCACCCATCGCTGTTGCGCTTCGATCAGTTGCAGTTCCCGCTCATCCACGGTCACGGAGGCGCGCTGCCCAATCGCCTCGAAGAGGTCTTGCCACTGCTCGTTGGCAATCAAGGCTTGCTCGTAGCGCACCATCACGGGAAGGCTGTCGATAGAGGGGGTCTTCGCCCCCGCCTTGAAGATGGAGAGCGCTTCGGTGATTCCACCCGCATCGAAAAGTGCATCCGCCAGGGCAACCTGATCTTCGACACCGGCCTGTTCAAAGACTCGCTTGATTCCGTCGAGGTCTTCGGTGTCGATGAAGATACGGACCAAAGCATCGAATGCCTTTCCTCGATACGACGCATTCTTGAATGCAATCTCGTAGTGTTCGACCGCAAGCTGAAGGTTCTCCTCGTGCTCGAAAAGATGTCCGGCGAGGAGTGCGTGCATGTTCGCGATTGTGGGGTTCTTCTCTATCTTCGCCAGTTGGCCATGGGTCTCCGCGAGGCCTTCTCGACTGCCCATTCTTGTCAGAGTTCGCTCGAGTCCGGCGAATGCCTCTGGGCTGCCATCCTCAGAATTGATGATGGTCCCCCATGCAGTCGCTACCCGACTGTGGTCATCAGAGGTTGCCTCCAGTAGCCGTGCCAGACCAACATGGTCGCCATCGGCGTGGAGCGCAGCCTCTGCGAGTGGCCAGTTCTCGATCGCAACCGCGAGTCTTGCCATCGCGCCGTATGGGCGAGGGCCGACCGATGCCTCAAGGGCCCGGGTAAGGGCCCGCGCCGTATGTTCACGCTCCCCAGCGTTCTCGTTCAAGTCCGCCAGTCGTACGGTGAGTGCAGTTCGATACTCCGGGTCATCAATCTCTTTCCTTGCACGCCGGTAGGCCTGTACGAGACCTTGGGAGTCACCTCTGGTCAGAGCGGTCCGCTCCAAGTTGGCAAAGGCTGCAAGGCTCCCAGGAGCAAGGTCGAGTGCAGCATTGACCACGGCGGCGCCGTCCACCCCAGGCAGCATCAAGCTCGCATTCGAAGCCATTATCAGGGCCCAGAAGGCCTCGTCTGTGTCGGTGCCCTTCGCCTGGGCCATGCAGAGATCATAGACCGCTGCCCAGTCGCCTCCACGAACCGCAAGGGAACGCAACAGGCCAAGGACCACAGGGTTTTGCTGGTCAAAATCGGCGCATCGCGCCAGCAACTGCCTCGCATCCTCGGTATCGCCAATGCAGTCGACAAGAATGCGCGCAGCGCGGTAGCCGCTGACGACCTTGTCCTGGGAGTTCGGTGTATGAGACGAACAAAGCTTGAGTGCGTCGGCCTTTGCCTGCGCATCCGGCCCGAGCATTGCTGTGCTGACGAGGCCGTCCAGTGCTGCGGGCTGGAGTGGCGCGGAGTCGATGGCCCGCGTGTAGGCGTTCGCTGCGGCACCACGATCATTGAGATGAAGGCCGTAAACCTGAGCTGCGGCCAGCCACCAGCGGGCTGCCTGATCGCCATCGTTTGACGTCTCGGCCAGAGAGACGAATGCCGTAGCAGCAGCCTGCCATTGGCCCGAGTATCCAAGGCTGAGCGCAGCAGACACGGCTGCAAAAGGGTGGTCGGGGTCCGCTGTGGCCGCCTCACCATAGTGGCTGGCTGCCGTCGCATAGTCCCCGAGTAGATGTTCCGCAATCTCTCCAATTCGAAAGTTAATGTGAGCCACAGAAGTGCTGGGCGACGTTTCGCCTGTCCTCGCCTTCAGGTACTCGAGGGCCTCTCTCGCCTTTCCGTCTCGAATCAGCAGGTCGACGGCCAAGTCGACTGCAGGAGTACAGCTGGAGTCGGCCGTGGCTGCGTCTTGTGCGGCCTTGATGGCCGTCTGGGCGTGAGCCTCGTGCGGTGCAGCAAGCAATGCAAGCAACAGCAAGGTCGCTGCTCGCTCTCTGACTTGCTGGCCGCTTGCCTCCGCTTCCAGTGAGAAAAACAGTGTTTCTAAGTCACCTTCGTTGACGAAAAAAGCCTGCGCCTCACGATGAACAAAGAATGTGTTCGAGGCGGCCTTGTCCATCGCCTGCTTGTAGAGGTGAACAGTGCGTGAGTGCTCCACATCGGGTGACTGAGAAACGCGAGCCGCTCGTGCGTACCAAAAGGCCTGGCTCGCGCCATCTAAGCGCTCCGCCTCCCGCTCGTAGAGGCGGGCAAGCGTGACCGAGTCTTGGCTGGCACGACCCACACGAGTCACCGCGAGAAAGGCCTCGAGGAACGCAGGCTCAGCCTTAATGGCATCGGCGTACGCGGTCTTAGCGCCCTCAAGGTCGCGAAGTTCAACCTCCAAGATTCTACCCTTCTCAACCTTACAGCGCGCACGTCTAGCCCCGTCCGTCAGCTCAGCCATCATGTCGAGGTTGCCGGCAAGGGCCGCCCAGTCCTGAGTCTTGTAGTTCAGCTCTCGCAGAAGTCTGAGGGTGAACCAGTCGCTCCGAAGTGCGAGTGCGCGAGTGAGCAGGTCAATCGCCCCCGGCTCATTGCCGAGATGGGTCCGCTCAACGATGGCCGCATCTTGAAGTGACTCGATAGCCGCTCCCCCTTCCACCTTTTCAGCGCGCGCAACAAGCAGATCTCGCAGGGCCTTGAAATGCCCCTGAGAAGCAATGACATCTGCGTATCCCTTCGGTGTGTCTTCAGGGGTAAGTCCAGCCTCAATTGCGGCGTTGAAGAACAAGCTCGCCTGTTCCCAGTCCCCTACTCTCGACAGAAGTAGCTGTGCGGCCTCACGCAAAAGCCAGGCTCTGTCCTTACCTTCAGTGTGCTCAGCCGATCGGCGGAGTGATGCTGCCGCCTGCCGCCACTGGTCTTCCTCGCTATCGGGAGGTTCGTAGCTCTTGGCGTCGACGGCTGCGGCATCATCAGCAGGCAAGACCGATGACATTGGGGGATGGTCATCTTCGTCGTCATCGCCCAAAATCTGCGTCGGCGCACTTGATAGCGCCTGTCCGACAGTGGATGTCGCCCAGACGGCTGTGTCTGCGTCCGCTATGTTGTCAGGGTCGTGATGGAGGTTGGACGGGCTGTCGAATTGTTCAGCCTCATCGACAGAGGCGGTCGCGGGGCCTTCGGTCTCAGGTGCGTCCGCGGCAGCTAACGCTTCCTCAGGGGGCTCGCTGGGCTCCGAATCGGCCGGCTGTTCGGCTCCTTCGTCCTCCGTATCCCAGAAGCCGCTGGCCTCCCCGCTCGCGAAGAACGCGTCTTCGAGATCGTCGAAGGTGTCTTTATTGTTTTGGCCCTTCTGAGAAGAGTCTGCTGACTTTTTATCTGACATCGAGAGAAGCCCCCGCCGTGAGGGCTCATGGTACCTAATTGCTTGAAGGATGTCGGAGTTTAGGGAACGCTTTTCGGTCAAGTCCTCGTCAGGACACACGAGGGATGCGGTTAGAGATGCCTGTTAGGATCTCGTACGGAATCGTGTCGGCCCACTCCGCCAACTGCCAGGCATCGATTTCGTCGTCGCCCAATCGGCCGAGTAAGACCACCTTATCGCCTGGGCGGACCTCGACCGGGATATCGGTGAGGTCGATCATGCACATGTCCATGCATACTCGACCACGTACTGGCGCTCGATAGCCCTTGACCAGTACGCTCGCGCGGTCTGACAGTGACCGAGGGTAGCCGTCGGCGTAACCCACAGGAAGGGTGGCAATACGGCTAGGCCGAGCGGTGACGAAGTCGCCCCCATAGGAAACGCCGACACCCGCTGGGAGGTCGCGTACGGCCAATATCTGCGTCTCGACATTCATGACGGCCCCAACCGGAACCCTCCGACTGGGCCCCAGCGGGTCGTATCCGTAGATCAGAAGGCCAGGACGGACCATGTCGAACGCTGCACCGTGGTGCTGCAGGATTGCGCCTGAGTTTGCGATGTGGGCAATCTCAGGATGAACGCCTCGCATTCGAGCAACCTCTATGGCCTCTTCGAATCGTCGCACCTGCTCAGCGGTCTGTATGCCTCCGCTCGACGACTCGCTCTCAGCGAGATGGGACGCGACGCCAGTAATCTGGACCCTGTCGAGGTCAGCCATCTTGTCGAGGAAGTGAGGCCAGAGGTGAATCGGGACGCCTAAACGGCCCATACCCGTGTCGATCTTTGCGTGTATGCGTGCGATGGTCGCTCGCTCTTGAGCTACTCGCTGAAGAGCCTCGGCTTCCTCAAACAGGCTCACCATCGGTGTCAACGCGTACTCTATTGCCGCCTCTGCTCCGAAAGGGCCCGTCCCACCCATGCAGAGGATGGGCTGCTTGATTCCTCCCTCACGGAGCTCTCGCCCCTCTTCGACCAGTGCCACACCAAACCAGTCGGCACCGGAGTCCGCAAGAACTCGCGCACAATCCAACGCACCGTGTCCGTAGGCGTCGCCCTTGACGGCCACCAAGATCTTTGCCGACGTCGGAACGTGAGACCGGACGATCCGAAAGTTCTCGGCCAGTTGCTCAAGGTCGATCTTGGCAGTCGTTGGGCGCAGGTGGTGCATGAGTCAACGTAACTGGGTGCCCGGTGGTGACCCACATCGGCCTGCGCTAGGATGGAGCGGAGAGGATGATAACCATGAGAACATTGGTGACGGGCGGCGCCGGCTTCCTCGGTTCCCATCTGTGCGACCGTCTCGTCGAGCGCGGCGACGAGGTGGTGGCTTTGGATAATATGGTGACCGGCCGTCGGTCGAATGTCGCTCACCTCGAGGGGCACGCAGGCTTCCAGTTAGTCGAGAGTGATCTCTGCAAGGGGATCCCCGTCGACGGGATGTTCGATCGAATCTTTCATCTGGCCTCTCCTGCGAGCCCAATCGACTATGTCGAGCTGCCTTTTGAAACACTTTACGTGGGAAGTGACGGAACGAGGCACGTTCTTGAGCGGGCTGAGCTCGACGGGGCACGCGTCATGCTTGCCAGCACAAGCGAGGTCTACGGTGACCCGGCAATACATCCCCAGGTTGAGACCTACTGGGGCAACGTCAACCCTATTGGCCCACGGAGCGTGTATGACGAGGCGAAGCGATATGCGGAGGCGCTGGCCATGGCCTTCGCGAGGTATCGTGGCGTCGAGGTGCGTATTGCGCGCATCTTCAACACGTATGGACCGAGAATGCGGCGTAATGATGGGAGGGTCATCCCGGCCTTCGTGTCACTCGCGCTCGCAGGCCAGCCCTTGACGGTGTTTGGGGATGGGTCTCAGACTCGAAGCTTTTGCTATGTCAGCGACCTGATCGAAGGTTTTCTTAGGTTGATGGAGAGCGCCCTCGAGGTGCCGTGCAACCTCGGGAACCCGTCGGAGCAGACGATATTGGAGCTGGCCGAGCGAGTGAATCGTATCGTTGGAAACCCCGCGGGCCTCATCACTAGGCCGCTCCCGGTGGATGACCCGACGCGTCGTCGCCCCGATATCGGTCGAGCCCAGACGAAGCTGGGCTGGACACCAAAGATGTCCTTCGAGCAAGGCCTAGAGAAGACGATCACATGGTTCGCTGAGAACGCTTAGTACCGAACAGCGAAGCCCGCTTTGACCGTCATCACCATGTTGAGCCCTGTCTGAGCCTTTGGTGGGAAATAGACCGCACCCGGGTTCGCTTGGTAGATGCCCGGCCCCAAAAGATAGGTGTAGGTTGATTCTACGAACATACCGCCCTTGGCGTGGGTATCGAATCCAATCCCGAGGCCGCCCATCGGGCCCCAAGACTGGATGCCGGAACGGTTGGGGTACGAGACTTGAACGTAGTCGGGTGTGTCATACCCGTCGTGGACCCGCGCGGACCACCCAAGGAGAGTGTAAGGCTTCACGAGCCCGGCTGGTCGGAAGTGCAACCGCACGCGCGGCTCAAGCAATAGCGCCACGGCAAGTGCAGGACGGAAGGATGTAATGTCGCAGTGGTCCGGACAGCGGTGGCCTGCCTGGAAGTCGCCCAGGGAGCGGTACTGCTCATATCCGGAGACAAAGTCTTTCTTGGGAAATTCTATCCCAAGATGAAGTCCCAATTCGAGCCACCATGAAGGTGCGTACCCCATCCCAAGAGCCAGCCCAAAGGCGGTACCTGTCAGCATCTGGTCGCGCTCATAGTAGGTCGTCGCGGTCTCTCCGATGACGCGGGCAATTGCGGTGTACCTACGCTGTATGTCGCCGAAGACGACACCCGGTGCCGCCTCGAGCAAGAAACGCTTCCCGCGGAATCGTTTTTGGTCGAGGAATTCCTCTCGCGTCAGGCCCGACGCCTCATACTCTCGGTAAAGAAATGCAGGTAGGCCCATGTAGCGACGCTCATCCTGCTCTTGGTCGCGTCGGCTGCGCATGTTGGCTGCTGCCGATTCTGATTCACCCCTCTGGCCCTTCATCTCCCTCTGGACCGGTGGTTCGTCTTGGGGCACGACTGGCCCGAGCGCATCCTCTTGTATGGCCTTCGATGCCGTTGGTGGCAGGACAACGGCTGAAGGAGCTGGACCTCGCTTCAAGAGATCATCGATGATTAGCGCGGCATCGACTGCAAAGCGATTGGCCTCGTCGGCACCAAACGTGGCCTGAAAGTGATCGGCGGGGCCTTCCTGGCCGCGAAGATGAAACTCTAGCGCCGCGGTGATGGTGTCACCGCTCATCACCACGCTGCCCTTGGCTGCTAAATCGCCATCAACCGAAGTCCAAATGTCCTGTGGGCAGGTCGAGCGGGTGGCGCACCATGTCGCCCGTCGTCCAACGAGCTGGATGAGCTCCTCCGAGTCGACCACGTCAAACCCACGGTCCCCAATTGCCTGGATGAGCCCTGCATAAACAATCTCGCCCCCAACCCTTGAGGCTGGATCGGGCCCATCGAGCCGCGGCAACACAACCGTCGAACCGAGCGCGTGGCCGATAGCGAGCATCCAAACGAGCAAAATCACCTCCAGGCCAAGAGGTTATCCTCTCGTCGACCGAGTCTGCATTGCCGCCCCAAGAATGTCACGGGGTATCGTTTCGTACGTTCGCGGCGCCATACAACAAACCCCGCTCGGAAGCGGGGTCTTAAGGGGGTGCCGAGAACAGGAGTCGAACCTGCGGCCTACTGATTACGAATCAGTTGCTCTACCAACTGAGCTACCTCGGCGAGAAGCGTCAGCTAACGACCTTTAGGTGTCCGTCCAACCAAAAATTTATCGTGAACGGGGCAGTCGATCCCCCGGTTCCGTGCTTCCTCAACAAACCAGCCGTTGCGCCAAGGCCACTGCTTCAGTGAGCCCCTGTAGTCGGAGATCGACATCGAGTATGCAACCAGGTCCTGGGCGATGGTCGCGCTCTGCAGTTGTGTCCCCAGGGCAGTATTCACCACCCTGCAGAGCTCTGAACACAAGCCCTGGACATCCTCGAGGTGGTTCGTGCAGACCTGGCCAACCGTGGTGTCGTGAGCCTCACAGAGCAGCCCGAACGTGCAGTTCCAGATGAGCTTGTTCGCCATCTGCGCCGAGAAGGCATCCCGCTCTACGACTCCGGCCGCTAGGTCGAGACTGAGGAGCCAGGCGCTTACGGAGCCTGCGTGTTCACCTGCAAAAACAGACGTCCCTCCGGGCTGAAGTTCCATCCCTCGACTGGGGACGGCGAAGTAAAGCAGGCCTCTCGTGTTTGTTCGACACCCCACAGCGTCGAGAAACGTGTCCAGCATGCCATTCTGAACAAAGACGAGGTCCCTTCGCCGTGCCTCGGGAGTCCGCCCTACCACCTCCTCGAGGTCATCGGCATTCGTGCAGACGAGAATTGGCCCCGCTCGGTAAGGGTCGATTTGATCCCAGCCCGTCGTCCGATCGACGCGAACCACATCAAGTCCGCGCGTGGCTGCCCGTGA
>CAZKOI010000152.1:0-7963 GCA_964554315.1 uncultured Enterobacterales bacterium
GTCAGGAGCGATGCTCGCGGCAGCTCTAAAGCCTGCTGTGCGGACTTGAGCCCTCACTTTCCGACTCAAGAGCAGGCTGAGGTCCCCTACCTTACCGTGCTCACCAAGAATGTATGTGGCCTTCTTGACCATCTCCAAGTCCGCACTTGAGAGCGCACCACGCGCAAGCTGCGCACCTCTCCCGCGAGAAAGTTGCGTGATGGCGGCGAGCGCTGCAATCCGAACGTCGGCGTTGCGATCGGACCGCATTCGTCGCTCAAGGAGTGGTAAGTCGGTGGCATCCAGCCCCTCTCCGAGTGCGCGAATAGCGGCACGCCTCACCTCATCATGCTTGTCATCGGCGAAATCCCGAAGCACGCCAACCGCACCCTGCTCACCGAGTGTCTTGGCCGCCTCAGCACGAACCAAGAAGTGGGTATCTAGGTCTCTCAGGAGCCCTTCCGCAGGATGCGTATGACTGGTCTCTGCAAGCGCTCGGAGGGCACGGAGCACCGCCACTGGGTGCGAAGAGCGCGTCTGCTCTCCCCATGCCTCCGGATCTTGCTCGTGCGTCAACTTGCAGAGGACTCCTCCTCTAGGGTCCCAGGCCACATAGGTCGGCGGCTCATCCATCGGAATCTCAATCTGTGTCTTTTCATCATCAATGACGCCCCGACGCTCAATTGGTCCTGACTTCGTGCCAATCTCAACCTCAAAGGGCACCGTGTATCTGGGACGCTCATCGCTGACTTCTTGGGTGACGGCAATGGTCAGTCTGCCGTCCCCGTAGCTGTGCTTGACGGCCAGCCGCGGAACGTGGGGAAGCTCGACCCACTGTTGGAAAAACCAACCCAGCTCAGAGCCGCTGACCTCTTCCATGGCACGCTGAAGGTCGATGGTCTCAACGAGCGATGCCCCGTTGGCCTTCGTGTACTTTCGGATTCCATCCCAGAAGGTCTCCTCGCCCAGCATGACCCGGAGCATCTGAAGCACGGAGGCTCCCTTGGCGTAAACGTTGTGATTTGTCGATGCATCCTGTCCGTGGAAGAACCGACCTGCCAGTGGCTTTTCGTTTTGACTCCAAGCAAAGTTGTTGAGCACCTCAAACGCCCATCGCTCTGGGCCGTCGCGACGCGCGAGCCAGTCATCTCCGAAGAACGTGGCGAAGCCCTCATTTAGCCAAAGGTCTCTCCAAGTCCGACAAGTCAACCAGTCACCAAACCATTGGTGTGCCAATTCATGGGCGACAATGCTCTGAATCCTCGTTCGGGTATCGTCCACGCGCTCGCCACTCACCACGCTGTCGGTGTTGATGGTCGCGGAGGTGTTCTCCATTCCACCGTACATGAAACGCTGAACGAACACTTGAAGGTAGCCATCCCACGGATATGCCACGCCTGTTCGCGCCTCAAAATGCTGCATCATGTCTGGAACTGGCTCCCAAACCCGCTTCACACCTCGCTCGGGAGATCCGGGGCCGACCCAGACACGATTCATCTTGTCGCCCAATTCCGTGTACGGTCCTCCAGCAATCATGATGAGGTAAGACGGGAGATTCACTCCTGAGTTGGTGTGAATCTTCCAGCCATCGGGGCCGCGAATAGACCCGGTGTAGTCGAAGCGGTCATTGGGGTGGTCCCATGCAGGAAACCAATAACGATTGTCATTGCCCTGCCCTTGCGTCCAGACCTCGGGGTATGCATCAGGTGAGTCGCGCCCCGTATCCCTGAAGTGGAGGCCGGTGCGAGGCTTGGCCATGTAGTCAATCGCGACCTCCGCCTGACCGTGACGCTCCAAACGTTCCGGCATCTCGATGACCAAAGTCTTTCCGGGCGTGCGAAAATCGGTCGGCTCTCCATCCACTGTCACCGCCTTGATATTCAGCCCCACTTGGTCAAGGACGAGGTCGCCATCGACGAGCTTCTGCACGGTGTAAGTGGCTGTGCCACCAATCGAACGCCCAGGAAAGTCGATCGTGAGGTCGAGGTTGAGCGTCAGAATGTCGAAGCGGCGACTGGGAACCGCTGCATCACGACCATCAGGGACCAATGCGGACGGACCGGCGAGAGCCAGTCCACCCCATACACAGAGTAAGCTTGAGATCATTCGCTGAGGATAGCAGGTCAGTCCTACGAGCACCTCAGGCTTGCACTATGCTGAGGTCATGTGTGGCCGATTTGCACAGACAACCTCTAGCGAGGACTTGGTACGTATTTTTCAGTTGATCGTCGGGGTAGGCGGCACTCCGCGCTACAATTTGGCACCTACGCAGCAGGTCGTGACCATACGGTCGATGGCCGCCGGAATGATGCCTCAAACCATGCATTGGGGCTTCGTTCCGTCTTGGGCTCCTGACATGAAACGGGGCGCGTCCATGATCAATGCCCGATCAGAGACGGTGTTCGAGAAACGCTCCTTCGCTCATGCTGCGCGTCACCAACGGTGCATCATTCCTGCGAGCGGGTTCTACGAGTGGCGCAATACACCAGCGGGGAAGATGCCCACCCTGTTTCTACCTGCTGGAGACGAGGTCTTTCGATTCGCGGCCTTATGGTCGACCTGGGCCGACGACCATGGCGAGGTCTTCTACACCACCACCATCCTCACCACCGAAGCAAACATCGTGTTGCGGCCCTTTCATCATCGTATGCCTGTCCTGCTCGATAAGGCAGGCACGGAGGCATGGATCGAGGACTCATTCGAAACGCCCGGTCAACTTTCACATCTCTTACGAACTGCACCGCCGGAAGCGATCAAACTGAGGGCCGTCAGTCAACGGGTAAACAGCGTGCGAAACGACGATCCTGACTGCTGGAGTCCGCCTTTCGAAGAGAGCGAGTGCTAAGGTCTTGCAGAACCCGAGGACGTCTGATGCATTTCAATCCCCGCGTCGCATTCTTGCTCGCCGTGCTCACAGCGAGCTGTGGGGGCAGCGCCGACCCTCTCAGCGCCGCCGATGCACGCTACACGCGCCTAATGACAGATCTGGCTCAAGCAGACCGAGATGCAGCACGAAACATTCGCAGCACGGAGGCTCGGAAGCGCAAAGTTGCAGCAGAGAGCGCGAGGTCGGCATTCTTCGGCTCATCGCTCTTCACCGCTGCGGTTGAGGAGGCGAAGAACAGTACCGAACCCGCAATCAGTGCGAAGCTCGAAGGCTACCGGCGCCATCAACTCATTGCGAGTAGTTGGACCGCAGAAGAGAAGAAAGAGGAAGCACGTCTCTTGAGTCAGTTGGACGAGCTCAACGGTGTGGAGGTGAGCTGGGTCAGCCCAGACGGGAAGACCAGCATCGCTCTCAACAATGGCTGGCGACATGCCAACAAGGACGCAGATGGCTTGTCCGAGGAGGACCGAGATGCGTTGGTCGCCTCCTACATTGAGCACCGTATGCGCTTGGTCGGGCCCGAACTTCAGGCGCTCATCAAGCTGAGAAATCAGGTCGCGAAGCGGGCAGGCTTCGACAACTACTGGGAGCTCGGCCTGGCGAGTCAAGGCCTGACTCCGGCCGATGTCGAGCAAGTCATTGCCGACCTCACGCCGCTGGTCAAGCCCATTGCCCAGAGGACTGAGGCCGCCATCGCCGCCATCGCCCAAGAAACGAGCATGGAGAACAACTTCGCCAACCGAATGATGCTGCGACGAAAGCTCAATCTCGAGAAAGGAAGAGATGAGGCTGAGTCCTTCTTTGATGCTGACCTTGCCGAAGAGCGGATAAAGACAGCCTTCGCGGACATGGGCATGAAGACTGACGGGTGGCAGGTCTACACCGGACCCAGCCGGTACACACGCTCGGGTGTCTACGGCTTCCCGATCAAGCCACCCAGCAGCGTGGCGATTGTCATGAGCAACGACCGGCGCTGGACAATCTGGCAATACGAAGCCATCGCTCACGAGGGTGGTCACGCTGTCTGGTGGCAGTCCATTACCGATGAGGCCGCTGCCAGCCCCCCGCTGTGGGAGCCCACTCCCCCTTGGTTTGAGGGTTTTGCGGGCTTCTTCGAGCGTCTTGCCTACGAGCCAGGCTTTCATGCGCGGTACGTTCCTGAGCTACCTAAGGACCTCCGTGACGACCTTGCGGCGTGGCGGGCGCGATCGGTGGCCGACGGCATCGCCAGCGGAATCGTCCAGACCAAGGTGGAGCGTCGCCTCTATCAAGACCCCAACAATCTCGACGCCATCTGTCGCTTCGCTGCGGCTGAGCGACAAGCGCTAACAGGTAGTCCTCCTCCACCCGCAACGGAGGATGGCCGGATGTACGATAGTTCACTTCTGAGCGCAATCCTTTGGACCTACCCCGCCTACAGTCAAAACTATCTGTTCAGCGCCATGACCGAAGCGTGGATGTGGGATGCTGTGACAAAGGCTCTTGGGAGCCCCATTGGCAACCCAAAGGTTGGGCCACTCCTCAAGGATAAGCTCATACGTTCGACGTCCAGCCTCCCAGATGCCCTCGAAGCCATGCACCCAGGAGGAGGCGTCGACGCCTTGAAGGACTACCTCGCTCGGATGCACGTCGGAGAGTAGTCTCTTGTTGAGAATGACCATCGCATCGCTCGCGCTCCCCCTATCGCTCCAAGCCAGTGCCGAGCCGAACTGGGCCATGGTCGACAAGCGCACTGACGCCACCTATCGCGTGGCGAACTGGGGCATTCTGGGTGGGATTACAGCGAGCCTCGTTGGGGAGCTTTCCGCTCAGCCCACTCTTTCCACATCGGGAGACGTTGTGTTCACTGCGGCATTGGCGACAGCGACCGGTGCGACGCTCCGACAACACCGAAGCATTGCAGCGCGGGGCGTGAAGTCGACCGCAGTTTGGGGCTACTCCTCGTGGGCTCTCCAGGCAGCGGCCGTTGGTCTCCGTGTGGGAAGCCAGTTGTACATGGAAAACCATGGACTCGATGACGGGAAGAAGGTGAGCCCTGATGAGTACGGCGCAGTCATCGGCATGGGACTCGGAAGCCTGGCGTGTAGCGTCGGCGCGCTCCTCACTGCAAGCAAGCAACATCGCGAGAATGCCTACCATCGAAGCACGATTGGGCGCGCATCCGCTCGGCGAGATGCCAGACCGGATCTGACGGTACAACCCATTTTGACGACGAACGGTGTGCCGGGCCTCGCGGCCTTAGCAACCTTTTAGCGGTTGTAGTCGTCTATCTCTCGGGGCGGACCCTGGGGGAACGCCATCAACTCCCAGGTCACAAACAGGCGTGGAATTCGATCGAGAACAGGCTCTAGTGAAGCCCCGATCGACACATGTGTGCATGGCTCACAGAGCAAGTTTTTTAGGTGAGCTGGACTCAGCCGAACCATGGCGAGCGCATCTTGAGCACTGGGGGCACCCGCGACATTTTGGTAGTGGGCCGCCCTGGGGTGAGCGAGGGCCGCTGCACGCTTGGCGACCGACCCGTGGCCGGGCAGGTCATGCGCCACGATGCCTGTGTGCCCCATGAGGGCGGAGTGCTCGCGCGTGAGGCGGTCAAACAGCGGAAACGGTTGAACAGGGTGCAAGCCATGGTCCTGCCTCAACGCATTGAGCTCCGAGAGCAAATACTCCTCAGCCTCCCGCGGGTCCGGTGCGCTCCTTGGCGGCTCAGGAGCACTCGGCATCCTCGGTGGCTGCATGTCCGCAAAGACACTGAACAGGAGCGCGACACGACCCGTTCCACCGTCTGCTGCGACGACTTCGAACCGATACTCTCCCGGGACGTCAAAGCCATCGACCCAGCGCGCCACACCGCTGGTCATCGAGAGTTCTTGAACAGGCCCATCGGGCGGGGCAACATACAGGCGTGCATCGCCCTTGGTCACCCGATCCACACGAACGGTGATGCCCGAGTCGAGCGGCACCGTCCGTGGAAGCGGGTCGATATCCATAATGTGAGGGGCCCACCCGACGACCCACAAGACCAGTCCATCCCCAAACTCTCGGCGAGCGATGCCCACATCGACCTTGGCTCCTTGGGCCGCGCTCAGAATCGGGTCCACAAGGTTGCTTGGGAAGGCGCCGCTGGTCACTGTCTTACCGAAGCGCGCCGCACCAGGGAAGCCTTGGCGGGCCGTCGCATCGGCCATCGCTCGAGGGCTCATGAGACGCTCGGTGCTTCTAAGGCTGGAGATCAGCTCCGCCGCCGCCCCCGCGAGGGCCGCATCCCATTGAGCCCCGGGGAGCGCACTGACCAGCCACTTACCGGCCTCCGAGTCGGGCATCACCGGCCGGTAGGCAACCGTCTCGACCCGGCGGAATTTACCGTCTTGGCGCCGATGGACCGCCGTGCTGGCATCCGAGGTGTTCTGGACGCCCTCAGGAGTGGTCGCACAACTCAACAGGAGGCCGTAGAGGAGCATCATTCGCTGGCCATGTTCAGCACGATGGTGACCCCATCTGTTGAGACCTGAGCAGCCGCACCACCAATCCGAAATGCCGGGTTCAGTAGATGTTCACGCTCACGTCCCGATCTCATCATCTGATCGACACACGCGGCGACGGTGGCGGCTTGACACTGGACCTGCCCAACGGGGCCGCCGGTGAAGCCCGCGGCCTGCAGCCGCTCTAGGCTTGAGTCCCGCTCCCACTGCTGTGCCAGCAAGAGGCTCAACGGGTACTGAGCGAGCGTCTCCAGCGTGCCGTCATCTTGCAGGCGCGGCATCGCAAAGGCCTCTCGAACGGAAGAGACCAGCAAGAGTGCCTCATCGGCGGCTGCGACGGGACCGCTGAACTGTTCACCCGGCAACGCGACTAGACCGTCAGGCGGGGTTGCCATGCCAACGTAAACCGGCAGTGCCGCGATCGTATTGTGCATACCGTCGATCTCGAGCCACCATTCGCCCTGTTCGTCGAAGGTAACCGTGCCCGGCAGTGGTCCGGTGGTCGTCATACCTGAAGGTGAAACGGCCATCCACGTTCCGGAACCTACGGCTCGAAGGGTCACTTCAGACCCAATCTCCAGTTCTCTAGCGAAGGGCTCGAGCGTATCGACTGGAGCGGAAATCAGTGCGACCCAGCGATCGTCGTCTCCAACACGAACGCGCGCCAAGCCGAGTGTATCGCGCTTGGTCAGGACCTTATGGAGCGTACGAAGAAGTGCGTCCGGGTGTGTTCCTGCAGGCACCTTGCCCGACGAGACTACCCGGACGGGGTACGGGAAGCCGGCGCGGTGGGCCGCGTGCTGTGCAGCCTCTAGGGTCGGTGGTGCCTCAGAGAGCCCTAAGGCGGCAGCCGCCCCCGAGAGCGCCTCGTCCCAGACCATCCCGAGCGCCACCTGAGCCACCAAGTCGTCCGCCGGAAGCGTCCTCTTCATGGCGTAAATTGGAGCGGTGGTGGCGGGAAGGATTGGCTGTGCGACATCGACAGCCGCCTCGACAGCAGCCTCTACGGGCGTCTTTGGTGCGCAGGCAAAGGCCAGCCAGAGCGACAGCACAACAACCTCCATGGGCTCACCGCCGTTAACGCTCTCCGATGTCCCAGGCATCTAGGACACCCTACGAAGCCGGCCTGAATCCTTCCACAGCTACGGAAGACCGCCCCTGGTGGTCCCCGTGACACTTGAGAAACAGGACACGCACCGGTTTGCTCTCACGGGACCACTGGGGCATGGGTGCTCATGGTCAACACCTTCCTGTTGTTGTGCTCGCTTGCGTCTGCCGAGGGCCCCGGGGATGAATGGCTCGACAGGATCGATCGGACCGCGAGGGTCGCCAGCGCTCACCTTGTGCTGGACGTGGTGGTGACCGACTCGCGCGGCCGCCAGAATCCGCGCACCATAGAGGTCTGGCAGAAGGGTGACGACAAGCGCCTCGTGCGAATGGTTGCGCCAGCCCGTCTCGCCGGCATCGGACTCCTCGTCAGCCCCGGCGAGAAGACCCATCTCTTCTTGCCGCAGTATCCGCCTGCCCGGCTGGTCGTTGGCTCAAAGCGAGCCGACGCCTTCATGGGAACGGACTTTGCCATCGAGGACCTCTCGCGCCTGACCTACAGCTCGAC
>CAZKOI010000153.1:0-7958 GCA_964554315.1 uncultured Enterobacterales bacterium
GATGCCACCTCGCGCAACGCGTGGAAGAGGCTGCTCGAGTTGGACTTGCCGGGTTCGGTGGATCCGGTGGATGTCCTCCACGAGGCATTCTTTGGGGGGCCCTTCGAGACACCTCTTGAGCGCGCCAGCGCCGTCCTCCCCGAGCGACCGGACCGCTACCGGCAGGGGGCGAGGGTGATGGACCAACTGGGTCTCGTTGAGGAATCGGAGACGCTCTTTCGGAGAGCGCTGGCGATGGACCCCGCGGGGATCCACCACTATGCCGACGCTCTTCTCCGGTGGGGTCGGCCTGCGGATGCCGCCTTGCTCCTCGATGGTGGCCGCTCGGGCTGCAAGGGAGAGACCATGTTTGCGCATGCCCTCCTCCAGCTCGACCGGGTCGATGATGCGGTGGTGGCATTCAGCGATGCCATTCGTTTGTGTGGTGCACGGGGGTGGAACCTACGGGTTGGGCTTGCGAAGGCTCGCCTCCTCGCGGGCGACTCCCGTGGTGACCAGGTGGCGAAGGAACTCCTGGATGAGCGTCCAGATGCCCACGGCCTACGCCGTGTCTGGGTGTGGGTGCTCTCCCGACGAGGACGTACCGTCGAGGGCGCGGCTCACCTTCAGGCCTTGAAAGACGCCGGTGTTCTAAACGCCCAGGAACAGGTGGCTCTGGATCGGGCCAGCCGCGGACTCCCGTTTGAGGTCAAAAGGCCGGTCGAAGCGACTGGTCAATCGTGGTGACGCCACTTACGATGCCCAGGACTTTGGCGAGGCAAGATGGTGATGCGAGCATGGGCAGCAGTGGGGCTAGCGTTGAGTGTCGGTTGTGGAGGAGGCGATCCTGAGAGCATCTCCTCCGATGCCTTCCTTGAGGACTACCCAGCCGCCTACTGCCAGCTCCAGCAGACGTGCTACCCCGAGCGGTTCAACGACCTGTTCGATGCGGATATGCAGAGCTGTCTCGAGACCGCCCGGCAGCCAGTAGAGCGTGCGCTGGGCGACGGGTCCTGTGATTTCGATGGTGTCTTAGCGGCGGAGTGCGTGGCCTGGGTAGACGGCCTCGACTGTGAGAGTTGGGAGGCCAATGAAGAAGACACGTGCTCGACGCGAACGATCTGTGGGGAGTGAGGCCGGAGTCATGAGGTCCAGGAGTGCAGTGATGAGTTGGATGATCCTTTGGATGATGGGCTGTGGCGAGGGTAGCAAGGACTCCGTTGCGGCGAGCGAGGGCGATACGGGGCTCGAGTCGTCCTACGACTGGGACTGCGATCCCATCGCTCCAACACGCTGTGGCCTGCCCTTTCCGTCGACCTACTTCATGAGGGAGGCGACGTCTTCTCCGACGGGGTTCATGGTCGCCTTGGGTGAGACCACGATTCCGGCCAACATCGACGGCAAGACCACCAGCCCGCGCTTCCTGAATGAAAAAGACGGCTTCTCGCCGCTTACCCCTGCAATCACCCACTTTGAGTATGCGACGGCCGAAGGTCTCATTTCACACACCGACATCGGGCAGTACCTCGCGGCCGACGCCAAGACAGTGCTGGTCGATGTGGCCACCGGAGAGCGGGTCGCTCATTTTGCCGAGGTCGATGCAGCGACCGATGCAGACTACGCTCGGATGTTGATGATTCACCCGGTGATGCCGCTCGCGCACGGCGGTCGTTATGTCGTGGGAATCCGAGGGGTGGTCGACGCTCAGGGCGAGATCTTGCCCGCGTCCGAGGCGTTTGCGGCCCTTCGGGATGGTGTCGAGACCGGTGATCCGAGAGTGGATGGGCGCGAGCCGCTCTACACGGACGTCATCTTTCCAGCGCTAGAGGCACAAGGCTTTCCGAGAGAAGAGCTGCAGCTCGCCTGGGACTTCGTGGTCGGTAGCCAAGAGGGAATCACAGGGAAAGCGCACTGGATGCGCGAGGACCTCTACGACCGCATTGACGCCGATGGCCTGGCCTACGTCATCGAGGAGATAGAAGAGACGCCGAACGATTCGACGGCGCGCCGCGTAAAGGGTCGCCTGACGGTTCCGCTGTACACGGACATCGACGGCCCTGGAGCCCTCTTGAACAGAGATGAGGCGGGCATGCCGTACGCCAGCGGCAGCACGGAGGTGCCGTTTACCATCATTGTTCCCATGACTGCGGTCGAGGACCCTCGCCCCCTGCCGCTGCTTCAGTACGGACACGGGCTCTTGGGGGGCCAGGGCGAGGTTCAGAACAGCTACCTCAGTGAATTTGCTGATGCCTACGGCTACATCATCTTCGCGACCGATTGGACCGGAATGAAGGAGGAAGATGCGGGGCCCATCTCTCTGATGCTCGTCACCGACCTCGCGAAGTTCGCCATGATTCCAGAGCGATCTCAGCAAGGGTTCATCGAGAAGCTGGCGGCCATGCGGATGATGAAGGGGCCGATGCTCACGGACACCGCACTGATGGAGCCAGACCCCGAGGATGCCTCGGCGATGGTCTCGCTGATTGATCCGGACCGAGCGTATTACTACGGGAACTCTCAAGGCGCGATCTTGGGGGGTGCCTACATCGGGTTGAGCGATCAGTTTGAGCGAGCGACGCTCGGCGTAGGCGGCACGCCGTATCACCTCCTCCTCAACCGCTCAGCAGACTTCGATCCGTTCTTCCTCATCTTCAAGACGATGTATCCGGACCCCCTCGATGTTCAGTACATTTTGGCCATGAATCAGACCCTGTGGGATGCCGGGGAGGCCTCGGGGTATGTCAACACGGTCAACCTCGCGCCGCTCCCCGGTACTCCAGCCAAGGATGTGCTCCTCCAGGTGGCCATTGCGGACGCCCAGGTCACCACGCTTGGCGCTCACATCATGGCGCGGTCCTATGACGCTCCGCTCATTGAGGACCCCGCCCGTCCGGTGTGGGGGCTCGAGACGGCGGCGAGTGGTCACGAAGGGTCCGCTCTGGTGGAGTTTGACTACGGCCTCGTCGAGCCCGTCGAGAACATTCCTCCCGATGCCGAACAGGACCCGCACGAGACGCCTCGTCGTGATGCGGCTGGACAGCTTCAGATGCACACCTTCTTTCAGACGGGCCGGGTGGAGCACTTCTGCGAAGGCCCATGCGGCGATCAACGCTAGCCAGTCTGCTCGGGGCTATGGCGGCCTGTTCCGGGCCGCAGGACGGGTCACCAGGGCCTGAGCCGGGGCCCGTCCGCGTCATCGTGGTGGGCATGGATACGGTCCGGGCGGACCACATGGGGTTTCTCGGTGCCGCGGGAGGAATGACCCCTAGCCTGGACCGGCTCGCCGCAGAGTCGATCGTCTTTGGACAAGCATGGGCGCCAGCACCTCGGACGCGGCCCAGCTTTCGCTCGGCGACAACGGGGCGGTGGCCGCTCTCGGCCGCGGGCGCCCCCACGCTTGGCGAGATCCTCAGGCGTCGAGGATTCCGAACGGGTGGCTTTGTGGCCAACGTCCAGCTCTCCAAGGAATTGGGCTTTGCGGAAGGCTTCGACATCTGGGCGTTGAACAACATGGCAACCGCGGACCAGCAGGTAGATACGGCCCTAGAGTGGCTCACCGAGCAGGGGTCAGAAGGTGTCTTCTTGAGCCTCCACGTCATGGACCCCCACATCTTCTACACCGCCCCTGAGCCCTTCAGGGACCGGTACACCGATGCCGTCGATCGTGAGGGCATGCCCGACAAGTACAACCGAGCGGATGTCCTCAAGCTGCAGCAGCGAGGCATGCTGTCCGATGCTCAACGGCGCTGGATTCAGGGGCGATATCAAGGTGAGATTTCGTTTATGGATCAGGAGCTCGGACGACTGGTTGAGGCGGTTGATCGGCTCCCGGGTGAGACGTGGATGATTTTTCATTCCGATCATGGGGAGGAGTTCTGGGACCACGGCGGGTTTGAGCACAACCACTCGCTCCACGATGAACTCCTGCACGCGGTGCTCATGATCCGGCCGCCGAAGGGCGCGGGTATCGAGCCGGTCCGAATTGACCGACCGGTGTCCCTTGTCGATATCCCACCCACTGTGCTCTCCATCGTTGGCATGGAGCCGGGCTCGTGGCCCACATTTGATGGCTGGGACTTGAGTCCCCTTTGGAGTGATGTCGACGGAGATGCACTCGGCAAGCGGCTCTCGCAGCGACCGCTTCAGATCGGGCACATGATGTACAGCAAGGAGGCCTGGGGCGTCATTGTTGGCGCGGAAAAGTACGTCGTCCAGACATCGACCGGTGAGGTGAGTTGGACTCGCAGAGGCGCGCCTATGGCGGGTCGAAACAGCGCCCTTGAGGGGGCACTCTCGGAGGCCACAGGCTGGCCGGTTCTGCAGGGGTACCGAGTCGCCTTCTCGATGCTGAATACTCCTATCCAGCTTCGCTTCGAACGACCGATCACGAAGGCCGTCGTGGTGGACCCCGAGGCCCTCCTTCAGCGTCGCGCCAACATTGCCTGGGGGGAGCGGCCGGTTCGTCGGCCCACCGATGTCGCCGCGTTAGAGGTGAGCGATGATCGGCGTGAGCTCAAGGTGGTCCCAGGACCCCAACCAAGCGGTGTGGTCTTTGTGGCGCTGGATCCGGCGGATAATCCGGTACGTTCCGCTTGCAAGGGCGATGTCGACGCCCCCTTGGTTGAGGGAGAGCAGTCTCTCTGTGGCACCCCAGTAACCGTGTCCGTCGGTCCCTATCTCGACCTTCCTCCGACTGAGGCACCGGTCAGTGAAGTGGATGACGCCGCGAGCATCGAGACACTCAAGCAGCTCGGCTACTTAGACTGAGGCACAACCCGGTCCGAGAGGCCCGCAATGTCGTAGTTCGGCGGTGCCGCAGTCGATGGATCGGCAGGCTGGTAGTTGTGCGGGTTCTGGGAGCAATGGGCACAGCACTCTGCGGGTTCACCGTCGATGAAGCCTCGACGTAGCCGCGTGAGGACCTCGCCGTTCCATATGTCCGAGAAGGGTGCCTCCCAGAGGTTGCCGGCGATGGGGCGACCCGGCATCGGGCAGGGCGCGACTTCCCCCTGAATGGTGATGAAGACCCCGTCTTGGAGGAAGCGACAGGGCACCTTACCGCCCGCCTCCGCCGACCAACGTGCCATCACGGCCTTTCGGGTGAAGGTCTTTCCTAGGCGTCTAAGGCGACGACTGGAGACCTGGCGAAGTTCTCGGAGTCCGAGTCGAAGCCGAGCCCGAGACGAGGGTCCGGTGCGAGCACCGCTCATCAGTGGAGGCAGGTTCACACGAAACGCTAGGCGCCCGGCTTCGGCTTGTGCCGCACGGATCGCATCGTCCACCACCTCTGGGATGTGCCGCGTGCTCTGGTGGTCGAGCTCGGGGACGAGCACCGTGACATGCGCGACATCAAGGCGATCCAGTCCTAGTCGGTCTGCGAGTTGAACCATCGCGGTCAGCTCATGCACGTTGTCTCTCATCAGGACCATGCACATCACGAGCCGCGGCCGCTCGGCGGCAGGCAGACCGTCTCGGATCGACACCGCCAGAGCGATGTTCTCCATCACGGTATCGAAGTGGCCTTGCACCCGAATGGCCTCGTAGGTCTCCGCTGTTGCACCATCGACGCTGAAACGGAGCACGCTGGCGTGCCGCATGATTCGCCGGAGCAATTCGGTGTCCTTGATGAGCGTCGCGTTGGTGTTCAGCGAGAGCTCGGCGCCATGACGCTCGGCTAGAGCGACGAATTGAGGAAGGCGTGGCGTCAAGAACGGTTCGCCTGCAACCGTCAGGGAGAGCTCTTCGATCCCTGGAATGACCTGCTCTTCCACGCGAGCGAGGAGCTCAGCGTCCATGGATCGGCGCATCTTGGTCACCCCCGAGAGGTGCGAGCCGCACATCACGCACTCCAGGTTGCAGCCCAGCGTGCTCTCGAGGTTGAGGTTGACCGGGTGGGGAACGGGTGGCAGAGACTTCACCAACTCAGTCTATCCGTCCTAAGGGACTCATCCGTTGGTTTGGGTAAGATGAGCCCTCACCGACGCATAGGACCATGGCTCAAGGTGGGTCGTCTCAAGCGCCTTGGATGGGCAGATGTTGAGCTGCTCACACAGGCGCCGGGCGAAGCGTTGACGGCCGCGTCCGACGGGAAACCGCAGCACCAGAGTGGCGCGATACCCGGGGTGTACCCCCTCCATCACGCGCTCGATGGCGGTCCCGCTTCGAGCCTCGGCGACGATGGTTCGTCGTCCCCCTCCGGCGCGCTCTCGAAGTAAGAGCTTGAGGGCAGCCAGAGCAGCGGGGCGCCGGTCCAAGAAACACGGGCACTCCAGAGCGAGTTTCTGTGCGGTGGTCAGCGGCTCGGACCAGCTTCGGGTCCGAGCGTGAGTCGTCAGTGCCTCTAGAACGGCCTCCTCATTGAGGTAGACGGCATCACGCCCAGCCAAGACCTTTCCGACCGACGTCTTTCCGACGCCCTCCGGACCGATCACGAAGACCAATGACCGGTCGCGAATCACTCGGGGTAGGGGCTTTTGGCCAAGGAACTCCTGGCTCGTGCCGGAGACCAGTGCCGGCAAAGGCGGCCCCTGCAGGTCAGTGGGAGGATCGGGCGGGAGGTCTGGGAAACCCATGGGATGGTCAGCGGGCTGGCGCGCGGATCTTGATGTACTCGACGATATCGTCGACCCGTGAGCCAGGGCCAAAGACCTTGGCGACTCCGTCTTCCTCTAGCGCGGGGATGTCGGCGTCAGGAATGATGCCTCCGACCACCACTAGGACATCGTCAAGGCCTCGCTCAGCTAGCGCAGCGACCACCTTGGGCACGAGCGTGCCGTGTGCCCCCGACAGGACGCTGAGGCCCACGACTTGAGCATCCTCCTGGAGGGCGGCCTCGGCTATCTGGCTCGGTGAACGGTGCAGTCCGGTGTAGATGACCTCCATTCCTGCATCCCGCAGCCCTCTGGCCACTACCTTGGCGCCCCGATCGTGGCCATCGAGGCCGGGTTTTGCAACGAGGACACGGATGCGTGAATCGGACATGTCTAACCCAAGTAGCTACGCGCAATCACCAGGCGCTGAATCTCAGAGGTGCCTTCATACAGTGTGGTGATTCGGGCGTCTCGATACAAGCGCTCGACCTCATATTCTTTGCTGTAGCCGTAGCCGCCGTGTATCTGCAGCGCTCTGTCCGCGCAGAAGTTGGCGGTTTCTGAGGCGAGGAGCTTGGCCATTGAGCACTCGCGACTGGCGCGTGCACCCGCACCCTTGAGCACGGCGGCCTTGTAGGTGACCAGGCGCGCGGACTCGATTCGACATGCCATGTCCGCGATCATCCACTGAATGGCCTGCTTTGTGGCAATTGGCTTGCCGAAGGTCTCGCGCTCCTTGGCATAGGCCACCGCAAGGTCGAACGCTCGCTGGGCGATGCCGAGTGCCTGGGCAGCAATACCAATACGACCCCCGTCCAGGGTGGCCATCGCGACCTTGAAGCCCTCGCGCTCGTCATGCAGGAGGTTGGCCGCCGGAACACGCAGGCCGCTGTAGACCAGCTCGGATGTGCCCGAACAGGCAATTCCGAGCTTCTCCTCCACCTTGCCAACCTTGAAGCCTTCCCAATCGCTCTCGAGGATGAATGCGCAGACGCCCCTGTGACGCTGATCCACATCGAGGTTGGCGTAGGTGACGATGGTGTCGGCTTGGGGACCGTTCGTGATCCACATCTTTGTGCCGTCGAGAACGTAGTCGTCTCCATCCTTGGTGGCTTTGGTCTTTTGGGCTCCCGCATCAGAGCCGGCATTGGGCTCAGTGAGTGCGTAGCAGCCCAGCTTCTCTCCACTCGCGAGGGGCGCCAGGTACTTCTGCTTCTGGTCGTGGTTTCCAAAGGTCATCAGCGGCCAGCACACCAGAGAGTTGTTGACGCTCATGATGACGCCGACGCCGGCATCGGCGTAGCAGATCTCCTCGAGGGCGAGGACGTAGGAGAGGATGTCCATCCCGGCGCCGCCGTACTCGGGGTCCACGAACATGCCCATGAATCC
>CAZKOI010000154.1:0-7873 GCA_964554315.1 uncultured Enterobacterales bacterium
GCGTTGCGGCCTCGGCAGACTTTGACTGGTGCGCATCCTACGTTGAGGCAATGGCTTCAGTTGACGTGGACGACACATGCGCCGAGGCGTGTAAGAATGACTACCTCTCATGCTTGAGCAGATCCGGCGACTGCAAGAACGATGTCATGTACGGTGGCTCCTGCACGCGGACCTTCATCGATTGTTATACCTATTCGTGCATCGACTGGGACGGAGAGTAAGAACGACGGAGAGGCGGGGGTTGGCTGTCCCCGCGGCCACGGAGGCACGCTAGAACGGCGGACACGGCCAGCGCTCTGCGGAGAGAGCATCGAGAGGCATTGAGGCCACCTAGCGATCGGACGGCGCCACGACGAGCCAACTCTCAAGGTCGGGCACCGTCGCCGACGAGAGCTGGCGGAGGACCTCGTCGGGGGTATCTCCGACCGCGATGAGGCCTCGAAGCTCCTCACGCACGAACCCTTGGTCCACGGCATGGCCAACAAAGGCAACGAGGAGGTCGAAGAAGCCGGCCACGTTGTACAGCGCGACAGGCTTACGGTGGTAGTTGAGCTGCGCCCAGGTCACGACCTCAAACAGCTCTTCGAGTGTGCCGAAGCCTCCCGGCATGGCGATGAATCCGTCCGAGAGTTCCATCATCATTTTCTTGCGAGTGTGCATGGTGTCGACCACGTGGAGCTCGGTGCAGCCGGGGTGGCCAAGCTCCAGCGCCTGGAGCTTCTCGGGGATGACGCCGATGACCTCGCCCCCTCGCTCCAGCACAGCGTCCGCGAGGGTTCCCATGAGCCCCACGCTTCCACCGCCAAAAACCAGTCCGATGCCGGCCTCAGCCATGGCGTGGCCGAGTGCCGTGGCCGCCGAACGGTACACGGGGTCGATGTCGTCGGAGGACGCGCAGTAAACGGCGAGGCGAGAGAAGGGGGTCATGGGCGCCCGATAACCCGTGGCGGCGCGGGATCCGCGGAGAAAGTCCGTCGAGAGGCTCGGGCGTCGATGCCCTGGCGTCCATTGACGGTAGGGTCTCTCTGGCTGCAGTAAACGGATATGCTCACACCACGGGGGCAGCCGTTGACACGGGAAGGTCCTCTGTTATCTGCCCTCGGACGCTCGCGGAGGTCGACATGGTTCGAGGGATTCTGTTTGGTGCGCTGGTGGCCGCGGGCTGTGGTTCGGACGATCCGAAGACAGCGGTGAGTGACACCGCTGATGACGGTGCTTGGCGTCCAGACTTGGTGTGCCCGGGTGACGCGGGGTGTGCCTCGGCGGGAGGTCCGCTCGAGGTCGGGGCGGCTGCGGTGAGCATCACTCCCGACTGCTTTGAGCAGTGGTTGGACTGCGGAGAGGATGGCATCTGCCCGGATGATCCGGAGTGGGTGGCGGCCGACTCGGGTGAGGGGGATGCCGAGTGGCGAAAGTCCACAGAGCCCTTCCTCGACTGCGGGTGCGATCAGCTCTGCGAGGGCGATGAGGGGTACCCTGGACCCGACGACGGTGAGGCGGATGGGGAGTTCCAGGCCGCCTGGCTGGCCGGTTTTCAGAACGGGCGCCCCGCGAACAGCGTCCATGACGACATCTGGTCCCGGACCATTGTGCTGCGTCAGGGGGATTCAACCTTGGCCTTGGTCTCTCTCGATGTGGTGGGCTTCTTCTACGATGATGTTCAGGAGATCCGGCAGAGGGTGAGCGAGCGCGGTCTGGACGTGGACCACGTGATGGTCAGCGCGACCCACAACCACGAGGCGCCAGACACGCTCGGTCAGTGGGGCCAGATGGTGGGTAAGCGTGGCGTCGATGAGGACTGGATGGCCGAGCTGAAGGGACGGGTGGTCGACAGCATCGAGGATGCGCTCGATGGCCTCACCCCCGTGAGCTTGACAGCGGCCACAGCGGATCTCTCCAGCATGGTGCCCCACAAGGGGACGCGTAATTTCATCAATGACAAGCGAGACCCTCGCATTGTGGACGAGGCCATGGAGGTGGCATGGTTTCGGGCGCTCGACGATGGGCGCACCGTGGCCACGATCGTCAACCAAGGAAACCACCCGGAGGCGCTCTCCGACAGGAACACCGCCATCACCAGCGACTTTGCCCACTACGTGCGGGATGGCATGGAGAACGGTGTGGACTGGACCTCAGGTCCCGTCGCGGGCCTCGGCGGCGTCAGCATGTACCTCCAGGGAGCCGTAGGTGGCATGATGACCCCCCTGGGGGTCGAGGTGACCGATCGGGACGGCGGGACCCACAGCGCCTCTGACTTCGCCAAGGCTAAGGCGCTGGGTCACATGATGGCGACAGGCGCACTTGAGGCGCTCGCGGAGGCCAGTGAGGCCGCCGATCCAGAGCTTCGCTTTCGAGTGGCAGAGACCAGTCTTCCCATCGACAACACGGCCTTTCAGGCGATGTTTTTGATGGGCGTCTTCGAGCGTCAGGCCTTCAACTATGACCCGGACGCGCCGCTCGACATGGACAATGTCCCGGAGCTCGCAACCGAGCTGAACCTCATCGAGGTGGGTCCCATTCGGATGTTGACCATTCCGGGCGAGCTCCTGCCGGAGCTGGCCATCGGCGGGTACGACGGCAGCCATACCCAGATTGGCGACTACACCGATCCCATCGTAGACCTCGACCAAGAAAACGCTGCGGACCTCAGCCTAGCCCCCGAGGGTCCTTACCTGAAGGAGCAGCTGGGCGGTGAGCACAGCTGGATCATCGGGCTTGGAAACGATGAGCTTGGATACATCATCCCAGAGTACAATTTCATCCTGGATGATCGAGTCCCGTACCTGATGGAGGCGGAAGGCGATCACTACGAGGAGACGAACTCGCTGGGGCCGAGAACGGCGGGGCTGGTCCTGGAGTGGGCCGACCGCTTGATTACCTGGACGCCTTGAGTGTGTGCCCATTGACAAGGGCAATATCAAGGCCTACGTGCTCATTGAACTGTGAACAACGCGGCCGTTTTTGCCGCCTCTGGAGATAGACATGACTCGACCCTTGACCTTGATGCTCCTCATGGGTGCTGTTGCTTGCGGAGACAAGAGCGAGAGCTCAGGCAGCGACACCGGGAGCACCGGCGGTGACGACGGCGGCGGCGGCGGCGGCGGCGACATCGCAGACTACATCAACGTGACGGATGCCCCCGTCGGTGACCTCACCTGCTTCAGTGCGGCCTCGGGCCTTGGCCAAGAGGTTGCCGCAGCAGGGTGCGTCGGCGAGCGCCAGATGAGCGGGATGGTCAGCGACTTTCAGGAGGGTGATCCCGTCGATGAGGCCAAGGTTGAGCTCTTCTTCGGAGACTCCATCACGGCCAGTAGCCCGCCGGATGCGGTGTACGAGTCCGACCCCAACGGTCTCTTCACGGGCTCCGTCATGGCCTGTCAGCCGTTTACCTATCGGGTCAGCACCGATGCGGCGCTTGAGCTCACCAAGGTGACCATTGAGTCGCACGACGTGATGCCCAACGAGGGTCCAACGATTGCAGTTAGCCATGAGCTGAACAGTGTGTCGTCGGTGACCTATGCGCTCATTCCAAACCTGCTCGGCCTGAGCCCGGATGTCACCAAGGGCATCGTCGCGGGTCGTGCCTACGACTGCAACCAAGAAAACCTGCAGGGTCTCCAGGTCGTGGTTCACGACGGCGCGGGGAACATCCCAGAGGGTGTGGTGGTGAAGTACTTCGTGGATGAGTTCCCGAGTCGGGCGCAGGCCTCGACCTCCGAGGACGGACTCTGGATCATCATGGATGTTCCCGAGGGTACCTGGACTGTCGATGGCTATGTCGCGGATGGCGCGGGGGGGCACTCCAAGGTCGCCTCGACCCAGCTTCGGGTGATCGCGGATAGCATCAACATCTCGAGCATCTACACGGGACTATCGGACGGCATCAAGATGCCCGAGAAGTGTCTGACCGCTTGCGGATGATCTGAAGGGTTCGAACCAGAGGTGCCCATGCTTGCCCTGATGTTTGCCTTGGCCACCTCGGTGGCCTCCGCGGAAGACGCGAAGGACCTCGAGTTTGACCTCGAGGGGTATTACCGTACCCGCGGTTACATGTTCAAGGAACTCTTCGCTTCACCGATCGATGGTCCGGGAGAGGTGACTCGGCCCAACGGCACCGGCAAGTACATGCAGCAGCGACTGCGACTGCAGCCTGTGGTGTCCTTTGAGAAGCGAGCCAAGTTCACCATGATGGTGGATGTTCTCGACGATGTGGTCTGGGGCGACAACGCCTCTAAGGCCTCGACAGCGCTGTTCGCCGGTGATCCGTCCGTGACGGGTGCTGACGGCATGGAGACCTCTACCTTCAACATCAAGCGCGCATGGATGGAGTTCGACATCCCGGTCGGAAAGCTTCGCATCGGTCGGCAACCATCGGACTGGGGCCTAGGGCTGCTGGCGAACGACGGTAACGGCTTTGATGATCTCTTCGGAGAGAACCACGGCGGATCGACCTATGATCGGGTTCTCTTTGCGACCCGCCCATTGGCCATCGCCCAGAAGATCATGGGCAAGGCCGACTCGGGTACGCCGCTCTTCTTTGCGTTCGCGGTTGACCGACTCGTCGAGGACCCCCTGAAGGAGTACTACGGCTACAAGTGCTCGCTGGATCCTCGCGGCATTCAGCCGGGAGACTGGGTTGGAGGCTACAACCAAGGCGTCGACCCGGAGTACGACCCCCGCTGCGACCTCCGGGATGGCGCTACCGCAGGCGTGGGCGCCGATGGAGAGACCGATCAAGAGCACGACTACGTGGAGAACAGAGACGCTTCGACCCGGGGTTCGGACTGGTGGGCCGACAACCAAGATGATGTCTACGAGCTGGTCTATGCGTTGATCTACAAGGGCGATGACATCAAGCTGTTCGGTCAGACGTCCGACCTCCACCTGGGCGTCTACACCGTCAACCGAACTCAGGCGGAGACGGACTCGAACATCTGGATTGTCGACGCCTACGGCCACCTGCTGTTCAACGGCTTTCTGCTAGAGGGTGAGATTCTCAACATCAGCGGCGAGTCCAACGCGATCAAGCTGGCCGGCGGGGATGGCGACAACCCCCTCCACAAGGACGTCGACATCTGGGGATATGTGGTACGCGCGGGCTACGAGCAGCCTTCCTACTCGGCGATCTTCGAGACCGGCTACGCAAGCGGAGACGATGACGTCAACGATGACCGCTTCACAGGCCGCGCGATTCACTCCGACTACAATGTGGGCCTGTTGCTGTACGAAGAGATCCTCAGTCGTGTGAGTGCGGCAGCCTTCCCGGGAGACGCGAGCTCGCTCGCCTCCAACGGCGGCGTCTACAACTCGCGCTACATCTACCCTCACATCAAGTTTAGACCGAGCGAGAACTTGGAGCTCATCGGTGCGTACCTTTTGGCTTGGCCTGATGCTGCAGACGGGGCGGTCATTCAGTGTGGGGAGGGTGACAGCGAAGAGATCTGCAGTACCTTTGACGCGAAGTCCAGTACGCTCGGCTGGGAGGTGGATCTGGGCGTTAAGCACACCTTCCATGAGCACATCAATGTCTCGCTTGAGGCAGCGTGGGCTCGAACCACCGATCGAATCTCGCTCGAAGCCGCGGGGCTGAACCCTGAGGGTAAGTTCTTCACGGTCCAGGCTCGAGCGGCCTTTGAATTCTAGGGCGGAGGGGCGTACATGGTGATCTGGCTCACACTGATTGGGCTGGCTAGCGCAGGTCCCAAGGAAGACCTCGTGCTTGCCGCGTCGAAGACGGCCACAGAGACGGAGCGAATGGCGGCCTTCGAGCGGTTGGTCGCAGAGGGAGCCACCGACATGGCGTGGGTGAGTGAGGTCAGCGGCGCTGAAGCGGCCGATGCTCGGCAGCGCTGGGTGGCCATCCGCGTCCTTGGGCAGATCAAGGGCGATCGCTCCAGAAACATCCTCTTTGGGCTCGTGACCGACCCTCAGCCCGCGATTCGTGCGGCTGCCGCATCGGCCATGGGGGACTATGCCCACGCCGACTTCGTCCCTTACCTTGTGCGCTTGATTCAGGATCCAGCCGTCATTGTTCGTGCGGCTGCCGCTCAGGCCCTCTCGTCGACCGGAGACGAGCGTGCGGTTGAGGTGCTCAGTGATGCGCTCGAGGACAAGAGCAACACCTTCCGCGGAAAGAGTGTGTGGGTCCGGAAGTACTTCGTCGAGGCTCTCGGCAGCATTGGGTCGGCGAAGGCCTATCCGGCGCTGCTTCGAGCGCTGGATGATTCAGACCCGTCCGTGTCAGAACAAGTCATCCCGGCGCTCGAGAAGGTGGCGGGCTTCTCGTACAGCGAGGGCCGAACGGCAAACCAAGAGCGGGAGGCGTGGCGGCGCTTCGTGACCAACGAATTGAGGCGCTGACTAGCTCCTGATGTCGAGCTTGAGGACGGAGCGCCCCACACCGATGGTGTCGCCGTTTCGCAGGCGACTCACCGACACCCGCTGTCCGTTGTGGTAGGTGCCATTGGTGCTGCCGAGGTCTCGTAAGAAGATCATCTCGCGGCCGAACACCTCGATCACCGCGTGCCGTCGTGATGCCTCTAGATCTGTGAGCGGAATCTCGCCCGTCTTACGTCCGATCGCGACGTTCCCGCGCGTGAAGCGAAAGATCTTGCCCGTGTCCGATCCCGCCACGCACTCCACGGATGCCCGAAGGCCAGGCGGTAGACGGAGGTCTTGGTCGATGACATCAGCGCTGGCAGAGGTTCGGTCGGGGTTTCCTCGGAGCTCGACCAACTCTTCGTCGAGCAGCCAGGCGATCTCGGTTGCCGCTTTGGTCGATGTCTCAAGCTCTCCCTCCGTCGCAGGGTCGTCTAGTCCCACAAACAAGACCAGTCGGGTGCTCCCGACCGAGATCTCAGAGCCTGGACGAAGCTGGGACTCACGCACCAAGCGACCATCGACCAGGGTGCCGTTTGTGCTGCCGAGGTCTTGAATCACCCATCCGTCGTTCCGGGCCACAATCTGGGCATGAGCCGAGCTCACCAAGGGGTCATCCAGGATCAGGTCGCCGCGCTTTCGGCCAATGATGAGCGGCTCGCTCCCCTGAAGGGGTACGTTGAGGCCCTGTCTCGCACCTGCCACAACCTTGAGGAAGGCGCTCGGCATCAGGCGCTGCAGGACTCGGCTTTCTTGGCCTTGGCCAAGTAGACCTGGTGCATTCGGCCGGGGAGCCTCCGCCCCAAGGCCTCGGCGAGGGACTCGCCGGTTGATGAGAGCGTCTCGAGCTCGATCCCCGTGGCCCACCCCATGGCCTCGAGCACAGCGACCAGGTCTTCCGTTGCAGCATTGCCGGCGGCCCCGGGTGCGTAGGGGCAGCCACCTACACCGGCAATCGCGCCATCGAAGGTTCGAACACCTGCGCTTAGGCCCGCCAAGATGTTGGCAACCGCTGTGCCTCGGGTGTCGTGCATGTGAAGCGCCGTCATGCTGAGGGGGAGTCCGGCGGCGCTCGTCTGCGCGAGGGTCTCTGTCACCAAGTCGGGATGGGCGAGGCCGACGGTGTCGCCGAGGACGACGGTGTCCGCTCCGGCGTCCAGCAGCGCGCGCGCGAGGTGCGTCGTCTTGCTGATGCTCACCGTGCCTTCGTATGGACATCCGAACACGGTCGAGATGTAGGCCCTCACGGTCAGCCCCTCGGCCTTGGCTGTTCGAATGACCTCGCTCTGTGTGGCGAGGGTCTCTCGCTGCGTGCGGTTGAGGTTCTTCTGGTTGTGCGTCTCGCTCGCGGACAAGAACGTGGCGACATGGGTAAGCCCACAGTCAATGGCCCGCTCGAGGCCCCGTCGATTGGGAACAAGGCCCCAGTAGTTCACGTCGTCGGCCGCAGGAAGTCGCGCCACCACCTCCGCTGCATCGGAGAGCTGCGGAATCC
>CAZKOI010000155.1:0-7839 GCA_964554315.1 uncultured Enterobacterales bacterium
CCGTTGAGAGGTAGTTAAAGACGACCTCGGGGTGCTCTCTGGGGTCCGGTGACTTGATCCGTACGTGTCCCCTCACGTCGCTCCGGACCGGTCCAACATGGACCTGGAAGCCGTGCCCCTTGAGCGCGCTAGCGCCGTTGTATCGGATGGCAATGGGGAGGAAGTGATACTGCACGTTTGGATAGCTCACCTCGTCATTGCTGCGAATGAACCCCCCTGCCTCGAAGTGGTTTGTGGCTCCCGTACCCCTTCGCCCAAAGAGCCACTGAGCACCAATCCACGGCTGACGCCACCACTTTAGCGCTGGGTACAGGCTGACCGGCTGGGTGCAGGCGTGCTGGACATAGACCTCGGCGTGGTCCTCGAGGTTCTCCCCGACGCCGGGCAGGTCATGAACGACGTCGATGCCGTGCCGCTCAAGCAGGGGTGCAGGCCCGATACCGGAAAGCTGCAGGACCTGCGGTGAGTTGATGGCCCCTCCACAGCAGATGATCTCACCTGCACGAAGTACCTCTATTTGTCGGCCACGGCGAAGCTCCACGCCGGTTGCTCGCTTGCCCTCAAAGAGGATTCGAGCCACCTGAGCACCCGTGCGGACCTCAAGATTGGGTCGATGCAGGACAGGGTGAAGGTAGGCGCGCGCGGCGCTGTGGCGACGTCCCCGGTATGTCGTTCGATCGAAGCGTCCGAACCCCTCCTGGCGAGCGCCGTTGACGTCATCCGTCAGGGGGTAGCCGGCCTGCCTTGCGGCCTCAAAGAAGGCGTCGAAGAGCGGGTTGTCGCACGCCGGGGTGGTGAGCTTGAGCGGACCATCATCGCCGCGGTAGTCGTCTCCACCGATGAGGCGGTGCTCCAGGCGCTTGAAGTAAGGCAGGACATGAGCATAGCTCCATTGCTCGAGGCCGGGATGTGCTGCCCAGCCGTCGAAGTCTGCACGGTTACCGCGAATGAAGATCATTCCGTTTATGGTGGATGATCCGCCGAGCACTTTGCCGCGAGGCTGGTACACGCGTCGTCCGTTTAGGTACGGCTCAGGGCCCGACTCGTACCACCAATTGTAGGTGCGACTGGCCAAGGGGTAGGTGAGCGCTGCCGGCATATGAATGCGAAAGTCGAGGCGATGGTCGGGGCGTCCGGCCTCGAGAACCAAGACCCTGTGGGAGGGGTCGGCGCTGAGTCTGTTGGCCAAGACGCAGCCCGCTGATCCACCTCCGATGATGATGGTGTCTGCTGCGGACCGGCCTGCGAGCGCCGTGGTCATGCGCCGCTCTTCGCTTCTCGCATCGCCTGAGTCGCGACGTCCTCCAGCCACCCAAGGTCGACATCTTGGTGCGCCTCACAGATAAACCACGGCTCTCGAGAATCCGGCTCAAGCATGACGCCGTGGGCGATGAGTCGCCACGCGAAGGCGTTGTAGAGCTTCGCGTCCGTGACTCGCCAGTCGCGGTAGTTGGTGGGCACGTGGTCGCCGAAGTGGATGCCGAACATCGAGGGTGGTCCGGCGAACTGGTGGGCGATCCCTGCCGCCGTGAACACGCGGCCGAGCACGTCGCGTATGGCGGCGCCCACACGGTCGACGGTGTCGAGGGCGGGCGTGTCTCGCAGGATGTGGAGGGTGGCCTTGGCCGCAGAGAGCGCTACCAGGTTGGCCGTGTAGGTACCGCCGTGGACCACGCCGCCGCCGGCGCCGATGACGTCCATGACCTCGGCTCGACCCCCAAAGCAGGCGACTGGGTAGCCATTGCCCATGGCCTTGGCGTAGGTGGTGAGGTCGGCATGAATGCCGTAGAGGGCTTGGGCGCCACCACGGGCGACCCGGAAGCCTGTCTTGACCTCGTCGATGATGAGCATGCTTCCGTGCCGGGCCGTGATGGTCCTGAGCGATTCCAGCCACTCCGGTGTGGCCGAGATGCTCCCGCAGTTGCCCATGATGGGCTCCAGGAGCACGGCAGCGATTTGATCTCCTCGGTCGGCAAAGAGCTGCTCGAGGGCTGCGTGGTCGTTGAGGGGGATGAAGTCAACGAGTCCCCGGGTCTGCGCAGGAATGCCTGCACCAAACGGAATGATGTCCGGGGATGTCTGGTTGTCCGGGCGCCAGCCCTCGACGTCCGACTTCCACATCATCTCGTCGGTGAGGCCGTGAAAACCACCCTCCACGATGACGACACGGTCACGACCGGTGAAACCCCTCGCGGTTCGGAGCGCCCCCATGACCGCTTCAGTCCCTGAGTTGGCGAAGCGGACCTTCTGGATATTGGGGCACATCGACTTAATCGCTCGAACCACCTCGGTATCGAGCAGTGTGGAGAAGCCTGAGATGGTTCCCTTGGTCTGAATCGTGTCGATGACCGCTTGGTCAACCCGACGGTCCTGGTAGCCAAGAATGATGGGCCCATACCCGAGGCGAAAGTCGACAAATTCACGGCCGTCGCAGTCCTTGATGCGGCAACCCTCCACACGATCGACCCAGACGGTGTCGTCTTCCCCCCAGTAGCGGTAGTTCTCGGCGACGCCCTGGGGCATGTGCTTGTGAGCCTCGAGCATGCGCTCGGCTTGTGACTTGGGGGTCATACTCTCTCGTCCTCCCGCTCCTATAGGAGCAGCATCCCGGCATGTCGAGCCCGGTTCCAGCGGTCCGCAAATCGACGCCAGTCCCCAGGAAAGGCCTCCATGGCTTCCTGCAGCTCAAGCGGTTCCTTACCCGGATGGGCCGCGTCGATCACCTCCAAGAGCCACTCTCGCTCCTCGGGCCGCCCACCCACGACCAGCGTGTCGGTGGTGGTGTGGAGCACGATCCCCTCGCTACCTTCGAGCGGCTCACCGCCTATCCAGAGGAGCCGACTTCCGTCCGCCGGCGACGCCTCGAGGGCCCTCTGAATACGGCGTGGGTGTTCTCTCGTGGGGACCAGCGGAGGATCGAACCACAAGTGAACCGGTTGCTCGGTTCCGGCGCCACTCATCCAGGCATGAATCGCCTGAACCAGTCCGTCGTCAAAACGGTCGGGGTCTGCGGCGGATGGGTCGATGTGTGGAAGGTCATTCATCGCGAATACGTCGCTCGAAGAGAGCGGCGGAATCGTGACCCCGTATCGTTCGGGGTCTTGGTAGACGGCGGAGTGGCGTGTGAGAACGAAGCGATGCCAGAAGCCGCTCGTCAGAAGCCCCTCCGCAAACATCTGGCGCACGACCTCCATGGCGTCTACCGTCTCCTGCTCAGACTGCGTCGGAAAGCCATACATGAGGTACGCGTGGACCATCACGCCGGCCTGGCTGAAGGCCTCGGCGGCGCGTGCCGCTTGCTCAACGGTGATGCCCTTGTCCATCAGCTGCAGGAGCCGATCCGAGGCAACCTCGAGCCCTCCCGTCACGGCGATCAATCCGCTCGCCGCCAGAAGTCGGGCCAGGTCGGGTGTGAAGGAGCGCTCAAAGCGTATGTTCCCCCACCATGAGACGGTCAGGTCTCGCGCCAAGATCTCGATTGCAAGATCCCGCATTGCTCGCGGGGGCGCAGCCTCGTCGACCATATGGAAGCCCGTCTGTCCCGTGTCGGCGATGACTTGCTCCATGGCATCCACCAAGGTGGAGATGCGAGTCGGCTCGAAGCGCGCGATGTAGTCGAGATGGATGTCGCAAAAGGCACACTTCTTCCAGTAGCAGCCGTGCGCCAGCGTCATCTTGTTCCAGCGGCCGTCCGACCACAGCCGGTGAGCGGGGTTGTCGCCGTCGATGAGCGCGAGGTAGCCGTCGAGCTTTAGTCCGCGGTAGTCCGCGATGGTCGCCGTTGGTGAAGCCTCTGTGGGTTGGTTCAGGAGGCCGCTCGCGGTTCGGGTTCGGTGGCGTCGATCAGCGCGCCCTTCCCAGTAATCCAGCAGTGCTAGGAGCGGGCCCTCTCCGTCGTCGTAGGTGAGCGCATCAACACAGGCCCAGAGCCCCTCGCAGTCCACCTCTCGAAGCTCGGTGTTCACGTACCCCCCGCCCATGACCACTCGGATGCCGCTCGCCTTGAGTCGACGTCCGATTCGAAGCGCGGCAATCAGCATCCCCGGAAAGGGTACAGACAGGCCCACGACGCTCGGCTTGGAGTCACTCACCATCCGGTCTACTTCTTCGTCCAACATCTGATCGATGAAGGTGGTGACGTTCAGGCGCTCCTCAATCGGTGCCCACGTCACTGGACCCGTGGCCAAGTGATGTCCGTAGCGCGACAATCCGAAGCCGAGATCGAGGGTGGAGGTGATGAGGTCACTGAGGTCTTCGATGTAGAGGGTGCAGAGTCGGCGGGCCGCATCGTCGGTCGACACGAGACCAAAAAGGCTCAGGTCGGCTGCCTCAACTCTCGGCCCTGCGGGGAGATACCCGCCCTCGACAATTCGATTGGCGAGGGTCCGGTCTTGCCCTTGAAGGAACCGGATCACCGGCTCGATGACCCGGATATGATGGTGCCGGAGCGCGAGCGCGCGCCATGCCGCCTCGGGCAGCTCATCACGGTCCTCTAGTTCATCGAAGAGAGTGGTGAGTCCTGCTCGAGAAAAGACCCGCAGCATGAGCTCAATCCCGAGGTCGGACATGGCACACTCCCGGCCGGCCGCCCGGAGCGCTCGAGCGAGGTACGCGATGGACGGGTAGGGGGTGTTGAGCTGACTCAGGGGCGGCAGCACAAGCGTGAGCGACACCTCACTCATGGGCTAGAGAATCAGCCATGCGAGACCGGCGAGAGCTGCGAGGCCTAAGGCACAAGAGACAAGAACGGCTCGAATCATCGTCTTCCTGCGTGCAAGTATGCGCTCACTGGGTGGAAACAGTGGCTGGGCTTTTGCCTCTTCACGCCATGTCGCGATGGCTTGCTCGACATAGCGGGGCTCGATGTCGAGCTCGGCCGCCACGGCCGCGATCTCGGCCTCGGTCGCGCGCGTTTCAGTGGCCTGTTGGTCTTTCTCTTGGAGAAGTGCCGCTCGCTCAACAAGTTGCTCGACCTCCTCCTCTGGGATGTCTCTGCGGCGACGCAGCATCTCGGTCGTGGCGGCCTTGGTGGACATGGCTCATCTGTATCGCAGAGGCGGGTCCGGGTCGATGCTCCGGTTGCTCTTGACGGCTCAAGTGGTGGCCCAGAACTCGCCTGAGAGCCAGTCCGGCGTGTCCATCACCAACCTCGGCTCTGCAGCCTCTCAGTCAGTCGTTCGCAGTCCGATCCGACGGACCTGGTCTATGTCCGGTCACTCGGGGCCTATCGGCCCGCCGCGGTTGGTACCCTCGGGCCATGAGCGAAGACCAATCAGCGAATCCCGAGCGGCGGCGGATAACCTTCGTAGAGGCATTGGGTCGGGGTGGATTTGGTGCGGTCTACCTCGCCGACATTCGACGACGCGCCAACCTCGAGCAGCGGCTGGCGGTCAAGGTCCTCAACGAGGACCTGGGTGACAACGATGACGTGGTTCGTCGCCAGCGTGATGAGGCGAGACTTCTGGCTCAGCTCAATCACGATCACATCGTGAAGGTCTTTGATCTGGTTGAGATCGACTCTCGGCCTGCTGTGATGATGGAGTATGTGCCCGGCGTCGACACGAGCCGACTGGCTCGCCAAGGTCCAATACCTGTGCGGGCCGTCCTCGAGATTGTGGCCGCGACCGCGAGCGCCCTTCACGCCGCGTACACCACGGTGAGCCCATTCACGGGTCGCCCGCTCCGTGTGGTCCATCGGGACATCAAGCCGTCGAACCTGCTGCTCAGCGAGCAGGGCATCGTGAAGGTTCTCGACTTCGGAATTGCACGCGCCGATTTTGACCGTGAGGGACAGACCCGCTCGGTGGCGTTCGGAACCGCTCGGTACATGGCGCCAGAGCAATGGATGAACGGCCCCATGAGCGCTGCCGTCGACATCTATGCACTGGGAATAACGATGCTCGAGCTGCTCACCGGTCGCGCCTCAGAGCGCCTGCCGCTCCGCGCAGACAAGTTCATCGAAGCACGCGAGCGACAGATCTCGGGCGTGAGGGATCCTCGATGGGGCACCGTATGGTGGCGTGAGCTAGAGCGTCTGCTTGGTGGAATGATAGCGCTCGATCCTGCCGACCGTATGAGCGCGGAGGAGGTACAAGAGGTCTGCATGACCCTCAGCGAGGAGATGGGGGGCATGAGCCTGCGGCGCTATGCCCGGAAGGAAGTTCCCGGCCTCATTCAGGCTCGGCGTGCTCGGCTCCGTGGGTCGGTGCTCCTGCCTTCTGCGGACCTGGTCATGACCAGTCCACAAGATCCATCGCTCCTCACAGCGAGCAAGTCCATTCGTTCAGCGGGTCTCAAGGGGCGACTTGGCCGTGATTCAGCTCGCCACGCGCTCTTGTTTTTCGCGCTTGCGCTCTCCTTGTGGTGGTTTATCTCGGCGTAGGCGCGCAGGGGTTGGTTAGGGGGGGCTTGAGGGAGGCACTATGCTTTGGGGGGAGCTGTTCTGGGGGCTACTGGCGGTCGTGCTCGTGCTCGACATCGGCAGGGTTCGTCGCCGGCTCTTGAGCCTGACCTCGCTGAAGATAGACGAGAGTGACCGCGACTCCGACCTCGTCTGGGTCGCAGCGCCAGGCGTAACGGTGTCCCCTGAAGTTCAGCAGGCTGCGATGGCTCACATGGGCGCGCACGACCTGCGAGCGCTCGACCTGGTCCCTGGAACCATGTCTCTCGCAATGGCGTGGAGCATGGGGTGCCACATCGACATTTCGCTCCACCGGCAGGACCCGGCCCGGCCCGGCGACACCGGTGCGCATGCCTTCGTCGCGCATCGGTCCGCCCTTGAGGGCTTGGGTGTGGAAGAGGCGAGGGCGAAGCTGGCATCCTTCGTCGCGCTCGCTCGGGAGGTCCGCCGCCGGACAGGCGCGTCTCATGACATCGTGATTGCTCCCAGGCTCGCTGCGCAGCAACACAATCCTTTTTTTGATGCGGGTGCACTGCAGGTCAAGCTCGGCGACTCTATTCTTCCGGTCGTGATCGGGTTGCCTGCGGCGCTGGCGTTGGTCCTGCTGGGCCCACTGGTGGCTCCGTGGATGGGCACCTTGGTTCTGGTCCTTCACCATCTCCAGCAGGCGCTCGCGGTACGAGGGACCGGCATCCATGTGCGATGGGCGCTTGTTCAAGGTCTCTTCAGGATCCCGATTGACCTCGCACAGTGGATAGCCCTTCTGCGCTCCGCGGGGGGCCAAGCTGCCGCAATCGATGCGCTCCGTCCGACCTATAGTGCACTCATGGCGGGAGGGGTGGACCGCTTCTTCTCGGCGCCAATGGAGCGCTGCCCGATATGCATCGAGGGGTCTTTTGGCCGGCGCTTTTCTCTACCCGACCTCTATCAGAACGAGCCGGTGTCGGCAACGGCGCCGGCGTCGGCATCAATCGGCCCGCCGTCGACATCGAGGTCAATCGGCCCGGCGTCGGCATCGGCGTCGGCATCGGCGCCGGGGTCCCCACGATACAGGCGGACCCAATTACTGGGCATACCGCCAGAGTGGTTTGAGCAGAGCCCACCAGGCCGAGTAGAGGTGTCGGGCGTCTTGGTGGCATCAAGCGCGCCCGCGACACTATCGACCCAGCAGAAGTCGATGGTGTATTCGTCGACCCACTCCCAGGCATACAGGTTGAACACCTCTTGATCGTAAGACAAGCCGTAGGTTCCCTCACCGAGGACGTCCATGTCGTGATAGACGTACTCATACCGTATGTGGACCTGCGCCGAGTCGGTGAACGGCATGACCCCCCCCGGATGGCTTCCTGGCTCCGCCCACGAATCCATGGGCACGGCATGGCCCGATCGGAGTGACGTTGTGCTGTACCCCTCATCGCCATACCTGTCATTCCCGTAAG
>CAZKOI010000156.1:0-7819 GCA_964554315.1 uncultured Enterobacterales bacterium
ACTTAAATTACAAAAACGCTGTACGTGTCCGCAATTTCTGTTGCCGGGGTGAGAAAGCCGATTAAGCCAATCAGGCAGGAGGCAAGGTGGTTTCCGCCGACCTCTGCGTTTTCCAAACCCGGTCGAAGCTTGGACCTGCTCCGGCCGAAACTCTGCAAGGTCCACACAGGAAAATGAACAATGGCTGACAAGAAGTACTTCGTGCTCCAGGAAAATGGTAAGGACTCCACAACGGTGTTTGCTTCTCGGCAACCCCGTGGCGCTGCTCTCAAGGCGGCTTCCCGTGGCCACACAGCGATTTCTCTTCGCGAGCGTGGCACCAACCGTGTCCACAACTTCAAGGGCTGGATGGAGGTCGTACCTGCACCCAAGAACGCCCCTTCCTGGCTTGGCGACACCGTCAAGAAGTCAAACGTCAAGAAGCTCGGTGTAGACCGCATCTGATTTTGACTTTAGCGTGTTGCCATCGGCACCACGCAGCCACAGACCACCTCTGGGCTAGCTCAGAGGTGGTCTTGTCGTTTGGGGGAAAGGCGTGAAGCGATCGGAGGGATTTTTCACCGCGCTGGGGGTAGGCTTGGCGCTCGGGTTTGTCGTCGCGATTGGCATCGACGCGTCCGGTGACGGTCCTCAGCACGACTCCGTTCCGGTGGCATCAGCGCCTCCGGCAAGGGAGGAACTGGAAGACCGAAGCACGCCCGTCACACGAGCGGTCGCGGCCGTTGCATCGAGTGTGGTGTCGATATCGGCGGAGGAGCCACAGTCTCGCCTCTTTGGGCGCCCAAAGGCGCCATCGAGTGATGGGTCAGGTGTGGTCATCGATGCCGAGGGGGTGATTCTCACAAATGCGCATGTGGTGTCGTCTGCGGCCCGGATCATCGTCACCTTCGGCGACGGCCAGAAGGCTGAGGCCACGGTGATCGGCTTGGCCGAAGATCTCGACCTTGCGGTCCTGCGCATACCGCTCAGAGAAGGGCTGGCCGCCGTGAAGGTCGGGAGCAGCGATAGCCTCCTGTTGGGCGAGCCCGTAATTGCCATTGGGAATCCGTTTGGGCTGGGCCATACGGTGACGACCGGAGTGGTGAGTGCCACGGCCCGGGCGCTGGAGACGGATGACCTCGTGTTTCAAGACTTCATCCAGACCGACGCAAGTATCAATCCGGGAAATTCAGGGGGGCCTCTACTTGACCGTTTTGGCAAGCTCGTGGGAATCACGACCGCGATTCGCCCAGACTCAGAAGGTATTGGGTTTGCGATCCCGATCGACCGTGCGATTAAGGTGGCCCGTGATCTCATCGAGGTTGGACGCGTCCGGCTTCCGTGGTTGGGTGTCACGTTCAAGAACGTTCGAGTTCGGCTAGGTAGCGGTTACCGGGTCGTGCCGCAGGTCGTGGAGGCATGGACTTCATCCGGCGAGAAGGGGCTCATCGCCGGTGATCTTGTCATTGGTGTGGAGGGGCGCACCGTCCAGGGACGCGGCGACCTGAATGCTTACCTCTCATCATTTGAGCCTGGTGATACGCTCGACTTGGAGGTCATTCGCGAGGGCTCCGTCAGAGAGGTCGCCTTACCCACCAAGCAGCTGATCGACTCCGACATGGTGGCAGTCCTAGAGGCGCGGCTTGGCGTAACCCTAGAGCCCGCTGGAACCAGTCGGTCGCTCGTTCTGTCGAGGGTATCGAGGGGCGGCGTCGCGGCAGCTATCGGTCTTCGCCCAAGAGACATGATTATCAACGTCGACGGACAGAGGGTGCAATCTCCCAAGGAGTTCTATGGCGCCATTCTCGCCGCACTCTCGCGCCATCGTCCAAACGTTCTGATCCTGGCCCGCCGTGGGCCTGCTCAGGGTCATGTGGCTCTACCGTTCTGACAAGAGCTACCCTGTTCCCATGAAACTTCGACTGGCAGCGATCGCGGTCCTCCTATCGGGATGCATCAAGCGAGGTCCTGTAGATGGCATCTATGGCCCGATGAGTGCCTCCCTTCCTCTCTACACGAATCCGGTGACGCGGGACAAAGTGTTTGTGGAGGTCACGGTCGAAGGGGGGCGCCCCCTGCTCTTCTTGCTCGACACGGGATCATCTTTGAGTGCAATCAGTCGCGATCTCGCGCTGGAGCTCGGTCTGCGCCTGTCGCCTATGAACAGTCAGCTGGTGGGTGTTGGTGGGTCGACGCCGTGGGTCGGAGCGAACCTCTCATCGCTGCGCCTTGGTCGGATGGAGGTCGGCCCGCTTGATGTCGCCGTTGGCGTGAAGGGCGTGCCCACTCACGTGGGGCTTGTCCCTCTGGACGGCATCTTGGGGGTCGATGTGCTGCATCGCTTTCAGGTCGAGGTTGATTATCCGGGACAACAGCTGCGACTCTGGCGACCGGGCACACTTCAAGACCCGGATCAATCTGTCCCGTTGTTTTTCGACGGGCAGCACCCCAAGGCGCAGGCGCGCGTCGTCGCGAGGTCGTCTAGCGGACAAACCGTTGAGCAGCCTGCGCTTCTTGATATCGACACAGGCGCAACGGGGATCCTGTTGTTGGGTCCCTCAACTCGTGGTCTAGAGCGTGTTGCGTCCGAGGAATCGGTGATGATCAATGGGGTCGGTTCAGAGCCCGGTAATGGGCCGTCGGCTCGTGTCGTGCCCGTCGTCTCGACGGCACTAGGTGGCGTCCAGGTGGAGCAGAAAGTTCAGGCCCAGTGGATCACGGACAGCGGCTCCGGGATTCGAGCATCCGAGCAAATGCCCGGCCTCATAGGGCATGCCATATTGCGTAGCTACAACGTCATTATTGACTTCCCGGCGAAGCGGTTTGCTCTCGTTAAAGCAGTCTCGGACCGACCCGCCACGGATGTGCATGACTGGTACATACAACGTGGCCAGGCAAGCACCGACCCCCTCGAGAATGTTCGGGCGCTTTTGGTGATGGGGCGCGGGGACGAGGCACGTGCTCGGCTCGAGCGACTCGCGTCTCGAAAGCGGCCTCTTCCCGGCGCCGTCGTTCTTCTGGCGCGCCTCGAGCGGCAAGATGGGCACCTAGAAGCGGCCCTAAGTCGACTCTCTACGTTGCCTGTTCGTGATGTCATTGAAGCCGGTGAGATCCTGCCCTATGTCAACGGGCTCTGGCTCAGTGGACGCAAGGCTGAAGCGATAGAACGCGCGACAATGGCAACCGTGCTCACACCGAGTTCAGCGGCCGCTTGGCTCGCGCTCGCCGATGCATCCTTGGCCGGCGGTGCCATCGACGAGGCTCGAAGAGCCGTCCACCAGGCACGGACAGTTGAAGCAAACCCCTATGGCCACCTCATTCGGCGTGGTGTCATCGCCGATCTGGATGGCGACGCCGATGGAGCACTAGCGAACCTGCAGCGGCACCTTCAGATAGATCCGCGGGATGGCTATGTCCGGTGGTTGGCAGCCGCGATTGCCGCGAAGACCGGCCGACAAGACCTCGTCACCGCCGAGCTGGAGGAGATGGCGACGCTACTCAATCCGGCCGTGCAGCCTCTTGACTTTGTCGCCGGTGCATGGCACATCCTCGCCCGGCCGGGTCGGGCCATGCCTTCTTTTGAGGCCGGGCTCCAGCGAGACTGCGGGCGAGCGCGGTCCGATGCAAGTCGTCAAAACTGTGAGGCGTGGTACCAAGGGCTGGTTGGTAAAGACCTCACAGAGGCTGAGAGCAAGGTGCGACGGGCGTTGGAGGCCTATCCCAACCGCGCCGAATTCCTCGACACCCTTGCCGTCGTTCTGGCGGCTAAAGGCGACCTTGCCGGCGCGAAGGCCGCCGCGTGGGCAGCGGCTCAGCACGCCCCAGACGACACATATTTGTTGATGCAGGCCGTGAGGTTTCAGGCTGCGTTGGCCACAAGGTAGGCATGGCGGTTAGGTCGGCTCTATGTTTGCCATTCTCCTGACTCTTTTTCTTGCCTCTGCATCTGCCGCAGACCCTGCCAATACCCCGGCTCCCGCTACGGGACGTGTTGTCGAGGTCTACGATGGGGACACGCTGACTCTTGCGTCAGGTGACCGGATTCGTCTTCGCTGGGTCAACACTCCGGAGCTTCGACCAAAAGAGGATTACGGGGTTGAGGCTCGTGAGGCCGCTAAAGCCTTGGTCCTAGGCAAAGAGGTCAATCTCGTGTTTGGAAAGGTGAAGCGGGATGGCTATGGCCGACTTATCGCAGGGGTTGAGGTCGACGGGGTCGATCTCTCTACTCACCTCTTGGAGCTTGGCTTCGCGCACCTGTTCATCATTCCACCGGACAGTGCGGACCACACCGCTCGTCGAGAGGCTCAGACGAAAGCCCGTGCCGCGTCGAGGGGAATCTGGAGCACCGACCGCTACAGCGGTGTGCTTCACATCACGAGCTTTCACGCCAACGCAAAGGGCGACGACCGAGTCAATGTGAACGGAGAATACCTACGGGTCTGCAACGTGTCGGACCGGGCCGTCGACTTGGATGGCTATCGCATTGCTGAGCAGGCGGGAGGGTCGTGGAAGCTGCCCCCTATGCTCGTGCCGCCAGGGCACACCTTTAAGATTCACTCTGGAAAGGGGCAAAATCAGTCCGACCCTAGCGACCAGCTCTCTGTCTACCTCGGCTCCGATACGCCGATCTGGAACAACACCCGTGATCGAGCAACACTCTACGACCGACACGGGAGGCTGGTCGACACACGCGAGCACTCGACTAATTCAAAGAGATAGGATTTTGGTGAAGGTCAGATGGCACTCCGGTTTAATGCCTCAAGCTAGGCTGATTTGATGGAGCGCCGCCGCCTATATGGTTTAGGCCTTATCGCGTACACCGTCGCTACAAGGCTGGCACGAGCCGCCAGTCGGTGGGATGAGTGGGCCCTGCACTATGCCACCTACAACAACGATGCCGTCGCGGCGCTGGAGAGCGGAGACATCCCCGCCCTCATGACGGCGTGGGCGGGACTCCACCCGCCTGGCTACCCCATCCTTCATGCCGTCGTCGACCTTGCCTGGGGCGCCCCTTTGGCATGGCTACTGATGAGCGCGGTGTTCAGCGTGGTTGCGGTGTTGGCAATGGTTCGCGCTCACCCGACAACGCTCCTACCGGCACTCCTTCTCGCCACAGACCCCGTCCAACTTCACTACGGGGCTGAGGTCAACAACTATCCAATGGGAGTGATGGTTCTCGCTCTCGCATGGATGGCTCATCGACGTGATGAACACCGGTTGCTTGCGCTGTGCGGTGTCGCCGCATGTTGGACCCACGTGATGGTCGCCGCTGGTGTCGGAGTCTTGGCCGTGGCCTCTCGACGTCGGGGCCCTGTCTTGGCAGCGATGGCTTTGTCCGCTGCACCCTTGGCTCCAGGCGTGTTTGATCTCCTCTCCAGCGGCAGCGCGGCAACTCAGCCTCCGCTCTTCCTGATGCAGTCCGTTAATGATGCTGTCGCTCGATTTGGCCTCTGGTGGGTCGTTCTGTTTCCTGTCGGCTTATTGGGCGCCACGCGGGAGTTGAAGTCGTCACAACTGTGGCTGGCCCTCGCGTCTTTCTGGGTCGCCATGGTGGCCTTAAAGGTCGCGGCACCTCATCAGTTTCCTTACGCTGTTTTTCTCGGAATACCCGCTGTCGGATTGGTGACAGCCGGCACCGAGGGGCGACGATGGCTCTCTTCGGCTGTGCTCGTGGTTGGGCTCATTCGTGGAGCGCACGGCGCCCACAGTGAGGGTCTAAGGGTTCTCGCCATTGTTGAAGACCTGGGACGGTCTCGCGCGATTGATATGGTCCTCAACGATTTAGGGGCGGAGGAGACCAGCCCTGCCGTGATCTTGGTTCGCGGACCAGGGTTGCCCGACGACGATAAACGTCACGTCTCGCCTGTGCTCTGGCGGCTTCCGCCATGGAAGAGGTTTGAGCGAGTCCCCGTGGATGGTGACCCCGCGGTTCTCGGGCACCCCTACTCTGTCGATGGTGTGCGGCTGTACACCTTTGCGCACCCAAGAGAGTCGATGGGATTGATAAGGGGAAGTGCGGTCTACACCGTTCTATACGATGGTGCAGAGCAAAACCCTGAGCGGTTCAAAACTATCGGCAGCGACACCGAGCCCACCTGGAAACGTGCAGGCTCGGACCTCTGGAGCGTCACGAGCGTCCCTTGAGGTTGTTCAGCAGTCGCTGCACAAGGGGCCTTAGCGAACGATGCTTGACGACACGGTCGAGCTGAGCCGGCTTGAACCAGCCTACATCCACCACAGACTCTCCCTCAGCGGGTGAGAAGTCTTCAACCCGCTCACGACAGGCGAACTGATACACGAACATGGTCTTGAGTCGAGGCTCTTGCTCAGGTGTCATAAAACCGTACCGCGCAAATCCGAAGTCGTACTCCAGAGTGAGTGACATCGAGGCGCCCATCTCCTCCTGCAGCTCCCGAACCGCGCACTGCACGGGAGTCTCACCGGGCTCTAGCTTGCCCTTTGCAATCTCCCAGGTTGCGCCAAATCTCCGCCTCACCTTAATGAGGGCCACCTCTGGGCCAGAGGGTCCGTAGTAGACGGGAAAACCGCCAGCCGAAAACTGATGCCCGAAACCTTCTCGAAGATTCAGCACGTGCCGGACAGGAATTGCGGTCGCCTGCCAGAGACCTCGTCCGTTGAGGCTAAACTGAGTTCCCGATTGTCGGGCCCGGCCGGCATCAATGTAGAGAACGCGAGGGCTGCCGCTCGCACGGTGAGCGACCAGCCACGCCTGAGACTCCGACTTTGACATGAACAACTTACGGCCACCGCTCAATGTTAAGGCGCCGGCCTCTTTGGCCTGAGATGCACGCTGCTCATCGCAGGCGTGGTACAGAATATCGGGAACGCTAATCCGCCGACTCCCACCACGTCCTCGGCCTGCTGAGTCTCCGCGACGCCGACTACGGCTTTTCTTATCACCCGACTCCACGCTACTGCACCGGATCGATGAGTTGCTGCCACAGAGACTCCGACTGCTCCTTAGCGCAAAACGCGCTCTGACAGAGCCACTGCCATCGGTCAATGCGGTCAGAGGGCGGCGGATCGCTGGGTAGGTCTACCGCGAAGGCGGAGTGGTCGACAAAGCGGCCACCGAGAAAGGTGTACATCTCAACAAGAGACGCCATGGCACAGTGCTCGCCCGAGGCGGCGCCAAGCGCACGCCCCAAGTGTGCAGCGAGACCGGCCCGCTCGGCACCGAGTGTCGGCATCACGCTCGAAAGCGGCAGACTCAAGAGGTGGCTCCCCACCTCAGCGATGCCGCACAGGAGGTTGGGAGGACACCCGCCCTCCAGAGCGGCGAGCCCATCGAACCAGTCGGATACCGACGCTCGAAGATTATCATTCACACGGTCTAATAGCTTGGCGATGTGCCCAGACTCCCGCGCGCTCAGGAGGCCATCCATCGTGAGGGGTGTCGGCAGAGGGTCAGGGTAGCCGTCACTCTCCATCTTTATAAAACCCGTTAGAAGATCGCGTGAGCCGCCGGTCATCGCGCGCCCCGCCCGAATTGTCAACGCGAGCCTCTCGATGGGTGGCGCAGGCGCTCCAAACAGGACGTCGAGCAGTGCGGGCTCGGCTGGACAACCCATGGCGGACAGCGCCCCTCGTAGCACCGTGGCGAACGCTTGTAGCTCAGGGTCGGTGCTTCGGCACAAGGCAATAAACTCGCGCGTCGCAGGGTGGACCCCTTGGCCATCGCGGTCAACTGTGAACCAATCTGACAAGCCACCTCTCTCAAGCGAGACCACTAGCGGCTCACTGTGGCGCCCCGGTACACAGACCAGCCCATTGGTTTTCGGTACACGACCCACACCACAGCCCGAGAGTACGGGACTAT
>CAZKOI010000157.1:0-7815 GCA_964554315.1 uncultured Enterobacterales bacterium
TCAAGCGCAGATGGGCGGACTCGACATCTTCGAATTTGCACCGGAATCCCGTGGCGCCGAGCATTACACGTTGCTCGCAGAGCACGTGGCGTCACTCCTCCAGGGCTGAAGCCCCGCGATCCGGTTAGGGGTGCCGCCAAAGAGGAGGCATCATGCCGGACTTGAGTGCGCTCCCGGCTTGGCAGCTCGGGCTCATCGCTGCGGCAGTCTTGACGGTCTTGGCTCACTACAAGACCAGTCGGGCCGACGGTATCTTTGTCCGTAAGGTTCATCCCTATCGTCGGCTGATGTGGTTCGTGATGCCGACGCGAAATGAATGCGTCGTGTACTACGAGGATAAGATTCGGGCTGAGAAGCTCCTTGACTACCTCGAGAAGGCTAAGCCCACGCTCGGCTGTAACGTGACCCACGCTTACGTCGCGGCGCTGAATGCCGCCATCGCTGAGAGCCCGACCATGGACCAATTTGTCATTGGGCGGCGGCTCTACAAGCGAAAGGAACGCTCCATTACGTTCAGCATGAAGCGAAAGGCGATGGACAAGAAGGCCAAGCTCGCTGTCGTTCGCATGCCCATGAGGGACGACGAGACCTTCGCGTCGCTCAGCGCGCGCATCAACGGCAGCATCGAACACCAGCGGTCGGGCAAGAAGACCCACGCCGACAAGGAGTACCAGCTCTTCGACCTCTTGCCTCGCTCGATCTTGCGCTTCTTTGTGTGGCTCTTTCATGCCTTGGACTACGTCAACTTGCTGCCGCATGCCTTCACCAAGGAAGACGCGCTCTACACCAGCGCCGTCGTCGCCAACCTCGGCTCGCTCGGGATGGACGCTGGCTTCCATCACCTCTATGAGTGGGGCACGTCCTCGGTGTTCGCGATGGTGGGTCAGGTCAAGGATGAGCCCGTGGTTGAGGACGGCACCTTAGTGGCCGGCAAGGTGCTCACGGTTCGGTACTCGTACGACGAGCGCATCGACGATGGCCTCGGAACGAAGAAGGCCATCCTCCGCGTCAATGAAATCCTGAGCGACCCAGAGACCCACCTGGGCTGTCTCGATCCAGACACGGTGACACACAAGCCGATGGTGGTGGCCGGAGCGTAGAGAAGTCAGCCCATCAGCGCGAGCGCAACGACGGAGGCGGCCACTGGAATCGACAGATTGTCATCAATACGGCGGCTGAAGAGCTCGGCGAGTCCGCCGGCGAGTGCGCCGCAAAAGCCGACCTTGATCGAGGTGGCAAACGGGATGGCCCAGGCGCCCCAGAGTAAGCCGGACGCAACCAGTGTTCCCACGGCGACAAAGGTGGCTGTTCCCTCCAGTGTCCTCCCGTTGACCAGCTTCACGCGTCCGTAGCGACGCCCGATGATTGCAGCCGCAGGATCGCCGAACCCTAGAACCGCGATCCCGACGCTGGCAACAGGGAGGTTCCACATGAGCGCCAAGATCACGCAAGCGGAGGCGTACCAAGTCGCGGAGTTGATCCGCCACGCCTCATGGGGGTGTGCAAACCGCCCCATGAGCTGCATCAAGAAGTCGTTGAGTCTGGGGACGATGCGCCGTCCGATCTCACAACTCCAGGCGAGGGATGCCATGCCGCCAGCGAGGAGCAGCGCTGTAGCCTCGCTCGTGAAACGCAGGCAGACGATACAGAAGGCCGCATTCCCGACGTGGTACAGGTTGCGAGCGTAGTTGGTTGGACGCAGCGACGGCACGTGAATGTCGAGGTGCCGCAGACTCGACGCCAGCCGCTCGTAGGCGGGAAGCATGTTCTGACGAAACTCTTCCCACCGAGCGGGCAGGTCGGCCTGGGGTCGATGGCGCTCGATGATTTGCGCGAGCTCTGCCCAGCGCGCGCCCACTATCTCAAGCGCCGGCCCAGAGGTGGTCTCGTCGATAGATGCGGTCAGCTGCTTCATCCGAACCTGGATGTTTAGAACCTGGGTCTGCAGCGATGCCTGCAGCTCATCCCTGAGGTGATTGGGGTCGAGCTCCCGCAAGAGGCTGTACATCTCAAGGGCGAGGGCTCGACAATCAGGCGCATAGGCGGTGGTCATGAGAGACACCTATGCCGTTTGGCTCCCGCGTCCATGCCACATTCGTGTGTCAGGGGTCCTGCGGCTGGCTCCCCGAGGAAGCATGCCACGCGAAAGCCGCCGCGATGGGCGGGTGGTCGGACAGCGGTGTGTCCGATTCGTCTCTGAACTCTGAATCGATGTTTGCCCACAGCGTCGGCACGAGCGTGACCTCGGGTGACGAGCGGAAGAGGATCTTGTCGATGTGGTTCGGCGTGTCACAGTCCAAGGCCCAGCAGGTACGCTCCAGTCCAGCCTCTTCAAGGAGTTGGTCAATCTGAGGAAGATCTTCCGGGTCGGTTTCTCGAAGGTTGAAGTCGCCGGTGAAGACCACCGCCTGGTCCTGCGACCAGCCCTGCAGTGATGCGATAAGGTCATCCACCTGGACCTGCCGCGCCGCGTTGTCCTCGTCACCACCTCCAGCCTCAAGGTGGGTGTTGTAGATGTCGAGTGTCGCTGTCCCAAGCTGCACGCGTAGGGCTTGGAAGCCCTTGGACGCGAGGCAGTCGGACGCCGCATCGGTGGTGCCGTGGCAGGTGCTGTAGTGGGTGTTTCGAACCTCAACCTCTTCGTAGTCCGCGAGGATGCTCAGGCCAGAACCGTAGAACCTTCCGTCAAGCCGCTGGTCGAAGGTGATCTGCGTAAGGTGCGGGGCTTCTTCGGTAAGGATGGCGTGGTTGTCCGCGTCAAAGTCTTCTTGGAGGCCGATGATTCGATGGGCCGTGAGTCTCGGTGCGATGGCCTGCATCCGACCGGGTGTGTCGTCCCCTGTGAGCGCGCTCGGAAGCCCGTGGACGTTGTATGTGAGGACATCGAAGACACCGCTCGTCGGCTCAAGACCCGTGTCGTCTTCGGTCTCGACCTTGGAAGAGGTACAAGCGGACCCGGCGAGAAGGACGAAGGGGATGGGACGAAGGAACGGCATCTCAACTGGATCATATCGTGAAAGTCACGGACGCCCGATCCGTGTCGTGAGTGGTACACTCGCGGGTGGTGCGCACATGAGAAACCTTCCGTCCGTCAGTCTAGCGTTGCTTGGCCTCGTGGCTTGCAGCAAGAACCAGCCCGCTGAAGAGGGTGCGCCCGAGGAGTTGGGCTCGGTCAGGGTGGAGATCACCGGGCCGGACGAAGGCACTCACTTTTATGACGGTGACGAGATTTCGCTCAGCATCCAAGTGGACGATACCTACGATCGCTTTGACGATCTCGACATTCGCTGGTCGAGCGATATTGACGGGCACATCGCCCTCTCCATGAGCCATCAGGGCGGTGGCGTCTTCGAGGGAGAGACCTCGCTGAGTGTGGGTGACCACGCACTGACCGTGATCGTTCGCGACAGCGACGACAACGCAAGTGAGGATGGAACCCGGGTGGATGTGGGCCCCGAGAACTCGCCTCCGATTTGCGCGATTGTGTTTCCGACGGCGGATGCGGTGGGTACGCCGGGTGAGCTGACGGTACTGACCGCTGAGATTTCTGACCCGGATGTCGATGCGAACCTCCTCCGTGCGGAGTGGGCCTCGACGCTCCAGGGACCGCTCGGAAACTCTGCGGTCAGCAGCGATGGCACGTCCGTCCTGCCGGTGGATACGCTCGAGGCGGGCACGCACACGATTCAGTTGGTGGCGCGCGATGAGCGAGGAGCCATGTGCACGGACCTGATTCCCTTCCAAGTGGGGACGGGACCCGAGTTGACCATCCGCTATCCGACCGATGGGGATGTCGTCGATGAGGGAGAGGTCGTGACCTTCACGGGCCTTGCCTCGGACTACATCGATCCACCGGGAGACCTTCGGATTCAGTGGCGATCGGACGTGGATGACTTGCTCAACTCGATGCCGCCGAATGCGGAAGGTGTCATGACCTTTGAGACCGACACGTTGAGTCGGGGGCATCACACCATCTCTGTCCTTGCGACGAACGGGGCAGGGCAGACCAACAGCGCGAGCGTCGGGCTCACGGTGAACGGCGTCCCGAGCGCGCCAGAGGTGACCATTTCTCCTGATGGGCCAAACAGCGCGGATGATTTAGTGGGTCTGATTGCCGTGGCCTCGGAAGACCCGGACGGCGACACGCTCTCGTATCGTTATACGTGGCGCCAGAACGGTACGGTGGTCCTCGACGGGGAGACCTCGGTCGTCGACGAAGTCCTCACGACCAAGGGCGAGGTCTGGCGGCTCAGTGTGACGCCGAGTGATGGGTACACGGAGGGGCCTCCTGGCGAGGCGGAGGTCATCATCGGCAACAGCCCGCCAAGCATCACGGGAGCCACGCTCTCACCCGATCCCGCGGATACAAGCTCGACGTTCTCGTGCGTGGCGGCGGGGGCCAGTGACTGGGATGCAGACCCGGTGACCCTGATCTACGAGTGGTATGTGAACGACACGCTCATACCGGTGACAACGAGCACGCTCGATCCTGCATGGAGCGGGCGCGGTGACCAGGTCTATTGCGAGGTGACCCCGCACGATGGGTTTACGGCCGGGGGCAAGCTTCGGTCCAACATCGTCACGGTCGGAAACACTGCGCCTTGGGTCATGGCGGTTTTTATTGACCCGGACGGCGTCCGTGCGGGCGAACATCCTGCGTGCATCTACCTCGGCTTCACCGATCTGGACGGGGACGCGGATGCGTCGAGCATTGCCTGGTACGTCAACGGTGTCCTTCGATCCACGGGAACCTACGCCGACGGCGCCTACCGAAGGGGGGACACGCTGACCTGTGAGGTAACGCCGTCGGACGGTACGAGCGCCGGAACGCCAGTATCGACCTCGGTCACCGTCCTCAACACAGCACCGTCGTACGAGTGGCTGGAGATGACACCGGTGCCTGCCTCGACGGGTGACACCATCCACTGCAACGCGTGGGGCTTCTCTGACCCCGACGGCGACGACGATCACTCCGAGATCATCTGGGACATCAACGGCGGCGTTGCGGGCATCTCAAGCTCGCTCTCGTGGGGCTTCAGCGGGGGGGATACGGTCTCGTGTACGGCCGTACCGAACGACGGCTTCGAGGATGGGGAGGCGATCACGCGAACGCAGACCATCGGCAATTCACCGCCATCGATTTCCTCGGTCGACATCTCTCCGGAGGTTCCCACGGTTGATGACACCCTCCACTGTACCTACAGCGGCTGGGCAGACGCCGACGGTGATCCGGACTTCTCAACATTCCGTTGGCTCGTGAACGGCTTCCCCGTCAGCGGCACCGGTCCCTCGGGGGCCTATCTTGAGGGTCGGTTCTCGAGTGCGGACGAGGTGGTGTGCCAGGTCACGCCCTACGACGGCGGTTCTGAAGGTGAGATGCGCTGGGACACGGTGATCATCGACAATTCGGCTCCGTACATCACCAGCGGGACACTGTTGCCCTCGGACCCCGGCACCGACGACATTCTCACCGTCTCGGTCTCGAGCTTTGATCCCGATGGGGACCTCGTGGACTATCAGTACGAGTGGTTTGTGGAGGGAATGTCGGCCGGCACCGATAGCCCGACGTTGTTGGGTTCTGCGTGGTTCGAGCGGGGTCAAGAAGTCTGGGTGGAGGTCACACCCTTCGACGGGCATATGGATGGAGAGCCGTATGTCGTCGGCCCGGTCGTCATTGGAAACACGCCACCGACAGGTCTGGAGGTCACGATCGAGCCAGAGACTCCCGATGAAGGCACCCACGACCTCGTCTGCGTCGTGACAGACCCTGGTGAGGATCCAGATGGAGGCTCGCTCACCTATGAGGTCACCTGGACCCGTGACGGTACCCCGTTCTCCGGCAGCAGCACGACGGAGCTCGCAGGCGATACAGTTGACGCCAGCATGACCCGCGGGGGGGAGCGATGGTCATGCCAGGTCTGGGCTTCAGATGATGAAGGGGCCACGACATCGGCCACCGCGAGTACATCGGTCGCGGGGTGGACCGGGCGGATCGAGGATGACCCGGCCGTCTCGTGCGCGCACGTCAAGGAGGTCTACCCAACGGCTCCCGACGGTACCTACTACCTTGCTCCTGTCGACGTGACCTTCCAAGCGTACTGTGACATGACGACGGACGGGGGTGGCTGGACCTTGGTCGCGTTCGCGCCGATGAACCACGGTGCTCCGGACGCGTTCTTTGACGGTGACGCCTACGAGCGGGAGGTCTGTCCATTGATGACGGCCTTCTGTCGTATCAGTGATGCAGAGATAAACGCGGTCCTAGACTGGGGCTCGGGTACGGATGACCGCTTCCGACTGGTGTCCCTGAGCACGCCAGCCCACCAGCGCTACTACTGGAACACCGACATGCACTTCAGCTCGATCTCATTCCCAGCACCGGGATCGTGGTGGCAGGTCGCCACGACCTATGGCGGGTCACACAGCCCGGGCTGCCCCGTCGGGGATGCGCGAGGGCTGGGCCACGCGCCAAGCGCGCCAGGCTGCTCAACCTCTGGCCTCTTTGGGCCCGGTGTGACGGACCGTGTCTTCTTTGCTTCCTCCGACCGTGCCTTTGTGGGGAGTGCCTCCGACAGCACCTTTGCTTGGTATGCGAAGTAGCTTCCTGACGCTCCTCATGGGGCTGGGGTGCGGTGAGCAAAAGCTGACCGCGGTCAATGCGGAGCCCGATGTCGACATCGCCAGTCACGATGATGGCACGGAGGTCGGCGAGGGCATGCCGATTACGATTCTCGCCGTGGTCGATGACGCCGACGACCCCGAGGAGGATCTGCTCGCGACCTGGACGGCGGGAGAACGAACAGTCTGCGCCGCTACGCCGGTGTCCGAGTTTGGTGAGACCACCTGCACCATGAAGTTGAGCGAGCGCGAGAGCACGGTGACGGTTCATGTGCAGGATCCGAGGGGCTCGTCCGGGGCCGATGCTGTGCGGCTGGATGTTGTCCCCACCGATGCGCCACAGGTGGAGATTGTGTCCCCGACGTCGACAGGTCGCTACTACGCATCGATCGGCGTTGAGGTGACGGCCATGGTCTCGGACAGCGAAGACCTCGCCGCCGACCTGGTCGTGGCGTGGACCCTGCAGGATGCATCGCTCGCGAGCGCTCTGGAGCCCCTTGACCTTCCCGAACGTCCCGACGCTGATGGCAGAGTCGGTGGCTACCTCGACCTTGCCGAGGGAACTTGGAACATCGGTGTGGCGGTTACCGATACCTCGGAGAAGACGACTTCGGCCAGCGTTCAGATCGACGTCGGCGGCCCAAATCGCTCGCCGACCTGTGCGTGGGTTGCACCGGAGGACGGCTCGGTCACAACCGTCGACGCGCCGGTGACGCTCAGAGGCACAGTGGATGACCTCGATTGGCCGAGCGAGGCGAACCAACTCATCGTCCGGTGGGTGAGTGACGTGGACGATGTCATCGGGGAGAGCACCCCGGGGAGTGATGGAGGTGTCACTCTGGTCGCCTCGGATCTCTCTGTCAGTGCGCACACCATTACCCTCATTGCGGAGGACGATGTCGGCTCGACCTGCGCAGCAGAACGAAGCCTCGTGGTCACGACGCGTCCAGAGGTCGAGCTGATCAAGCCCAGGGGGGAGGCCCTGTACTACTCGGATCACCCTGTAGAGCTTGAGGGGCGCATTTTGGACGCCGAGGACGGGCCGGCTTCGCTCACGGCGACCTGGGAGAGCGACACCGATGGGCCGCTGGCGGTCTCTCCGGATGTGGACGCGGAAGGCTTGACCTCGGGCGAAGTGATGCTGAGCGAGGGGTCACACACGATCACACTAGCCGGCACTGACGCTGACGGGGTGGC
>CAZKOI010000158.1:0-7780 GCA_964554315.1 uncultured Enterobacterales bacterium
TACCGTCGCTCTCCGACGATGCGCTCATCGAGATTCTCATGAATGGTACCGGCACGATGATCGCTCCCAGCCTAACGACCTGCCAGGAAGAGGCCCTCTTCACCTATCTTCGCGATACCTTCGGCGAGGAGGGGGGTGGCTGAGTTCGTGTCGGTGCTCGATGCGACCTGGATCACCATCCTGATTTACGGCGGTATCAATGTCATCGGCCTGGTGTGGTCGGCGGGTATCATCGCCGTCGGCATTCCTGATCGCATGAGCATCCAAGGGCGCCCCCAGAAGTGGGCCTCGTTGCTTGAGCGTCTCCCGCTCATCGTCTTCAACCAGCTGACGCTGATCGCTGTGGTGTGGCTCGCGATGAGTCACCTGGGGCACCACCTTGAGACGAGCCTGCCGTTGCTATGGGTGCTGGTTCTGCAGGTGTTCATGATCACTTTCATCGACGATGCATGGTTTTACGCCTGGCATCGGCTGCTCCACCAAAACAAAGGCCTGTACAACCGCATCCACCGCATTCACCATCGCGCCCATGCCCCCCTGCCGATCGAGTACATGTACGTTCACCCGCTGGAGTGGATGGTCGGCAGTGTGGGTCCCGCCCTGGGCCTCGCCGCCGTGGCCATGGCCTGGGGTGAGGTGTCTACATGGACGCTGTGGTGCTATCTCCTCACCCGAAATCTCCACGAGCTCGACATCCACTCAGGCATGCGCTCACCGGTCGGTGAACTCATTCCCCTGTACGCCTCGACAGAGCACCATGATCTTCACCACTCGAGACCAACGATGGGGAACTACGCCTCAACCTTTGAGGTCTGGGATCGTCTGATGAAGTCCTTCTGGCGGCCCCAATAGAGCCACGGCAGGCTCATCACCGACAGAGCGGTGAGCGGCCAGCCGACCGCCGGCGAGAGAGCAAGCCCCATCCCGCCAACCACCAAGAGGCGTGTCCACTCCGACGGTGCAGCCCATCGCCTCCCCTCCACCAAGCCCGACCAGTTGAGGCCCGTCCACGCGATGTAGGTCGCACCTAGAAATAGATCTTCCCAAGGGGCGCGCGCGGAGAGCGCGATCACACCGGCCGTCGCCAACCCGACCGGAAGCAGATGCACCGCGAAGTACGGCGCGAGGGTTGGGGCGGCGTTGAGGTCGTAGCCTCGGTCTGCCGCAGGGGGGGGCGGTGCCGTCGTGTTTGTCGCCGTCCAGCCTGGCGGCGCCACCCAGACCCTCACCTTGCTGAGCAGGTCGGGCTGACGAGCTGAAGTCTGAGCCAACGTCACGAACGGCATCACGTTTGCCACGATGGCATTCCAGGACCTTATCGGCTTGATGACCCCGAAAACCACCGCCTCGTCCTCTTCCTGAAAGGTACCGAACAGCCGGTCCCAGACGATCAGAATCCCTGCGTAGTTTTTGTCGATGTACTTCGGATTCGTCCCGTGGTGGACCCGGTGGTGGCTGGGCGTGTTCAACACCCACTCGAGGGGACCAAGACGCCCTATCGCTTGGGTATGAATCCAGAACTGATAGACCAGGTTGAGGGCATAGCAGGTGAGCCAGACCACGGCGGGTAGACCGAGCAGCGCGAGCGGAATGTAGAAGACCCAGCTGTAGGCCTTCGAGAACCACGACTGCCGGAGGGCTACAGCGAGGTTGTAGTCCTCGCTCTGATGGTGAACGACGTGGGTCGCCCAGCCCAAGTTCACCCGATGCGAAAAGCGGTGGTAGGCGTAGTAGAAGAGGTCGACCAACACCATGCCCGCGGCCCATGTTGAGAGGTCCGATACGCTCCACTCCATGACTGCCCATCGTTCGAGGACACCCTGATAAGCGGCGAGTGTGATGCCCGCGGTGAGAAGGCCCAGGAGCTGGTCGCCCATGCCACACGTCAGCGCCGCTATGGTGTCATTCATTCGGTAGAGGTTCTTTCCCGTTCTTCGAGCATAAGCCCACTCCGCCACCATCAGCACAAAGAAGAATGGTACGGCGACCCCGATGGGGTTGATTTCACCCACGGGCCACCGGGATCTGGAATCGCTCTATGTAGGCCGCATAGCGCTCATGAATCCGCGACGGGTCGAGCCCGTAGCGCTCGATGCTGTATTTGTGCGCCCCCTTGGCGTCTTGGCGCTTCTTCCGGAGGTAGTCGTTGATGGACCCTTCCGGAATGGTCGAGAGATCGAAGTGCTGTGTGATCTGATCAACGACCGAGGATGGCTCGGCACAGAGCGAGTCGAAGTCCACGTCAAAGAACCTGGCATCGCCAACCCGATCACGAACCGCCATGGCCCGCTCAATTCCGACCAAGAACCGGTCCTCAATGTGCCTTCCGATCTCTGCCGGGTCGAAGCGGCCGTACATGAGCCGCCAGTTGAGAGAGATGAGCGAGCAATAGGATGCAATCGAGGCGACCGGATCCCGGTGAGTCCAGACAATTGCTGCATCGGGAAAGTTCTCGAGGAGCGCGTCGACAAACCAGAGGTGGTCAGGACACTTCAGCACGAAGTCGCTCTGGGGTTCTCGCTGGGCCATCACCTGTAGGCACTGCCTGTACTCCGCGTAGGCCTTGGTCATGTCGTGCTTCAGCAGCCACTCGCCGTAATTCCGCCAGCCGCTGCCCATGTCCCAGGCCATCACGGTGAAGCCATTGGCCAGGAGCGGCCAGCACTCCTCGAGTGTCTCAGCTCGAATCTCATGTACGGCGGCCATCTCGGGGAGAACCCAGTAGGCAATGCGGAGCTTGGCGTTGGCGGCCCGAATCCTCGCCTGTTTGTCTTTCTCCGGGTCGCTGTGGAAGGGAACGGGGTTCATGATTTCCCAGAACGGGAGCGCCCGCCGACCCGGGTCGAGCGCCAGGAGATTCTGCAACAGCGTGGTACCGGTACGCGGGAAGCCCAGAATGAACACGGGACGGGTGATGGGGTGCTCAGCGGCCTGCGGGTTTCGTTTGAGGTACTCGGTCAGCTTGAGGCGGTTTGAGAGACAGTGGACTCCAATGTCGCGGGTCGAGATGCGAGCAAGCGATGTGATGCCGGAGTCCTGTACGTCTTGAATCATCACGCGAAAGGCCTCCAAGAAGTGATCGCCCCCAAGGTCCTGAAGTCCTGTTGCCTTTCGAGCCGCCGCAATCAGGTGCTCTTCCTCGATCTTGCCGAACGGCAGCCCGAGCCGGTGGATGAGTCCCGCACCCGCATTCAGCGCCTTGAGGCTGAAGCGGTATTCTTCTCGCTTGACTGTGACCTCGGTGCTCATGGTTCTCCCGTTAGCTTCCCGACCGTCCTAACCTAGAATTTTCAACCATCGGTTTGCGACGGACCTCACCATGTTTTACATAACGCACGTTCGGAAATAAAGTATGCACACCAATCGGCGACAATTTCTCAAGCTCGCAGGTACGGCAGCGGCCGTGGGCTGCGCCACTCAGAGTCCCAAGACCACACGTTCGGGCCGGCCCCTACCCGACACCACTTCCGCCTCTGACACCGCCTCGCTCGACGACACCGGCGTCGAGATCGACACCGGGGATGAGCCTGACCTTGGTCCCACTCTTGCGGATCCGGGCCTCGGCCTGCCGGACCTCGTGCCCGGTGCGCTCACCACCAGCAGCTATGGCGATGAAGACCTGACCCTCGAGGTCCTCTCCGGTGAGCTCCCTGACGACATGGATGGCTACGTCTGGCTGGTTCACCCAATCCCGCCCGGCGATGGAAATCCTGTCTTCGCAGGCGAGGGCCGCATTGTCCGTATAGCGCTCAGCAGCGGCGCCTTTGAAGCCAAGTTGAGACTGGCCCGGACACCCTGCCATTACGCCGACCTTGCCTCGGTGGGAAGCTCCTACGGCTTCAACACCAGCGAGATGGCCCGAATGTCGCTAACCCTGGGCGTACGCAACCTCGCCAACACCGCCTTTGTCGTGCTCCCGGATGATCGCGTCCTCGTGACCTACGACGGAGGCCGACCCTTCGAGCTCGATCCTGCGGAAGCCCGGATCGAGACCGCCGTCGGCTGGAATGCCGAGTGGACCGGAGCGATGCCGGCCTGGATGGACTGGCTGATGCCCTTCCCCTTTCCAATGGTCATGTCGACGGCCCACCCCGCTGTCGATGAAGGGGAGCTGTTCACCGTCGAGTACAACCTGGCCATCCTCGGAAACGCTCCGTGGACCAAGTTGGTTCGGTGGCCCGGCTCGGGCGAGCTGGAGACCTGGACCGTCGTGGACGAGGCCGGGGCACCGGTGGTGATTGAACAAAGCGTTCACCAGATGGTCGCGACAGAGCAGTTCATCGTCATTGTGGACACCGCGTTCGTCGTCGAGGTCGAGGCCATGTTCGGCATGGGCGAGATGCGGGCTCAATCCCCCGAGACGGTGGTGTGGATCATTGACCGAGGCCAGCTGTACGGCACCGCTGAGACCGTGACAGCCATCCGGGCTCAGATACCGCTGGAGGCCGTGCACTTCAGCTGCGACTACGCCACCCCTGGCGGCGAAATCACCCTCCATTTGGCCCACACACCGGGTGCTGATGCGAGCGAGTTTATCGAACCAGGCGACACCACATCGGCCGGTATCGGTGTCCGTAATGATCTGCAGGGCCTTCCGGCGGCACCAACCGACCTGGGTGCACTGGGGCGCGTTCGCATCAACGGCTTCACTGGACGCGTCCTCGAGCACACCGTCGTCAGAGACGAGCGTCTCTGGGGTGGCCCCGCCTTGGCCACGGAGGCGCCCCGTAGGCCGGATGGCACGGTCCCGGCCATGTACTGGGCCAACATCGGCATCTCACCGGAGCTGCGTCTCTCCCGTATCGATGCCGCCTACGCCGACCATCCTTACCGCCACATCGAGATGAGCGAGCTCCCGAGCGATACTCGACCCTCCACCCTCGTGCGCGTGGACCCTTCAGGACCCGCCATTGTTGACCACTGGGCCTTTCCTCCTGGCCGCGTTTGCCTCTCTCCCCAGTGGGTGCCCGGCGGGGAAGAAGGCTACCTCGTCACCACCATGATCTCCGACGACAGCGACACCCCAGGGTCAAGCGGTTGTGAGGTTTGGGTCTTTGACTGCGCCAATCTTGCCCAAGGGCCGTTGGCCCGACTCGGCCATCCCTCTCTCGATCTTCCCTTCACGCTCCACACAGCGTTCACGGAAACAGCCGAACCACGGATGGCTTCATACCGAGTAGGTGTTCGAACCGACACATCCAGCGCTGTCGATCGACTCTCAGGCGAGATCCAAGCCATGTTCGAGAGCGCCGTCTACCCCCACTTCGAGTAAACCATGCGACTCCTCATCCTGACCTCCCTCATCGCCTGCGGCGAGTCAAAGCCCGCCGAGGAGCCCCTCACCGGGGCAGACCTTCCTTCCCTTGGGGATGACACTCAGGAAAACGCCGACGATTCGGCGAACCCCAATACCGACGCCGATGCCGACACGGATGCCGACGCCGACGCCGACGCCGATTCGGACACCGATGCCGACACGGACGCCGATGCTGACGCCGATGCTGACGCCGACACCGACACGGGCACCGGGTCATCGATCGACCTGCCGAACCTCGGCGAGACGGGCCCTTCCGACGTCGTGGTTTATTCGGGCAGCTACACCTCGACCGACGGATGCGCGATGACCTACGAGCGCTTCGAACCGACGGGTGCTGGCACTGCGGGTGAAGTGTTCATTCTTCACGGATTTATGCGTTCGCTAAGCGAGTTCGAAGAGCTGGCTGACCACCTGGCAAGCTGGGGTATCCCTGCCACCACCGTCAACATGTGTCACTCCTCGTTCATCGACATTCAACCTGAGCAGAATGCCCGGGACGTGATTGACCTGGCCGAATTCCTCGGTGCACCCGAGGTGGTCTGGGTTGGCCACTCCAACGGCGGAACCTCCGCCATGATGGCAGGGGCCATTGCACCGGACCTCACCGCCGCAGTGCTGGGACTCGACCCCGTCGAAGCGCTCACCGGTGGGGGCCCAGAGTGGGCCAGTGAGCTGGACGCCCCCCTCGCAGGGCTCTTCGGCGAGTCCGACTCCTGCAACAGCAGCAACTCGGGGTTTCCCGTCTTTGCTGGAGCATCCGACACAACGCTGCTCCGCGTGACGGAAGCGGACCACTGCAATTTCGAGGCTCCCACCAGCTGGGCCTGCACGCTCACCTGCTCGCGAGCCAAGACCACATTCTCGGACGAGATGATCGCGGACACCATCTTTGGGATGACGACGGCTTGGGCGCGGGGTCATCTTGAGGACGGGTTCGACCCCGCCCCTTGGTGGTCAACCGCCGGCTCATTCCAGGCCAGCCTTCGCGGGAGCGGCGCCATCAGTTCCATGTAGCGCCCCCTTGCGGTACCCTGCTGTCCGAGGGTGCGATGCGACTTTTTCTGCTGCTGCTAGGCCTGGGGTGTTCGAGTAGCCTCGAGCCAAAGGACACGGGTAGCCTCGTCACTATCACTCCCGATGCGGATGCCGACGCGGATGCCGATGCCGACGCGGATGCCGACGCGGATGCCGATGCCGATGCCGATGCTGACGCCGATGCCGACGCGGATGCCGATGCCGACGCCGATGCAGACACCAACACGTGCGTTGAGATTCAGACCGGTGCCTTCGAAGATGGCTCATCGGTGGTCCTCTCGGCGGTCACGGTCTCATCGCCAATGAGCATCCGCTCGCCGGGCTTCTTTGTTCAGGACGCAGGCGGCGGAGAGTGGTCGGGCCTCTGGGTCTACACCGGTTCGGCTGAGGTCACCGTTTCTCAGGGCGACGTGGTCGACATCGTCGGCACGACGACGGAGTACTATGGCCTGACGGAGGTCATGGTCGAGGCGGCTGAGGACGTCAGTGTGATGAGCTCGGGCGCTGACGTCGCCGTCATGAGCTTGTCCGAGATTCCCGCCGACTGGGAGCCCTATGAGGGGGTCGTCATCACGCTGCCCGATGTCACAATGACGGGTGAGGCGGACTCGGGTGGCGAGCCCATGACCAACTGGGGAATCGCCATCGAAGATCTCTTCATGGATCTGGACGCAGACCCCATGTCTGCTGCCTACTCCTCGGTGACGGGCGTGCTGACTTACAACTGGGATACCTACAAGATCGCGCCCCGCTCGGCGGCGGACCTGGTCGAGTAGCTCCACGCATTCCTATGACGACCCCAGCCTCGACGGGATACACTCCCGTGGGAGGTTGGGGTTTTGCGTTTCTATCTGCTGTTTTCGTTGCTTGTGGGTTGCGGGCTCGACCCCCGCTTTGGAAAGGACACGGGACTGGCGGAAGGTCCCGACGTGGCAAGCGACGGTGACGCCTCCGACGGTGACGAGGATGCCGACGGCGGCGCAGGCCTTGGTCCGGGCATTACCGACGCGGATGCGGATGCCGACGCCGATGCGGACGCGGACGCGGACGCCGACGCCGATTCGGACACGGATGGCTCGGGAGCAGGGGGGCCATCGACGCAGTGTCCGGATGGTTCCTCGTACTACGACTGTGGCATGAACTGCGTTCCATCGGAAGAGTTGGGTTACATCGGCGACGGCTTCTGCGATGACGGCGAGGCCGGTACACCGAACTTCAACTGTGAAGAGTTTTCGTACGACGCGGGCGACTGCACGGGTGGCTCTGACGCAGACTCTGACGGTACGGGCGGAGGCTGCACGGCGGGCGAGGTGGAGGATTGCTCAGGCGTATGCCACCTCGAGTACATGGTCATGCTCCTACTCGGCGATGGCTCCTGCGACGAGGGGGGCTTGTTCACGCCGGACCTCAACTGCGCCGACTGGTCCT
>CAZKOI010000159.1:0-7780 GCA_964554315.1 uncultured Enterobacterales bacterium
AAGGCAAACTCGTCGGCATTCGAAGCGTAGGCGAGACCCACCTCGTAAGAGATGGCCTTAGCCTCGAAGAGTGCCAGGAGCGCATCGTTGAATGTGGTCATTTCCGCCTGTCTCGATGACCTCATCAGGTCCTGGAGGTCATCGATCCGGAGATCTCGAAGCAGCCTGGCCACGGGCGGTGTGTTGTGCAACACCTCTGCCGCGACCACCCGCCCCTGCTCATCAGCCCGCGGAATGAGGCGCTGACAAACAATGCCCTGCAGGCACTGGGCGAGGTCCATCGCGACCTGATTTCTCATGTGCTCCGGAAAGTAGTTGAGGAGGCGTTGAAGCGTTTGTGTTGCGTCGATCGTGTGTAGCGTCGTCAGAACCAGGTGCCCTGTAAGCGCTGCAGAGAGTGCAACCTGGATGCTCTCGGCGTCTCGCATTTCGCCGATCAGTATGACATCAGGACTCTGCCGCACGACGTGCCGAAGTGCCTGGTGAAAGCTAGCCGTGTCGGCGCCCACCTCTCGCTGCGTGATTCGAGCTTGTCGATCAGCGTGCATGTACTCTATTGGGTCCTCAACCGTGACGACATGAACGGACCGCGTTTGATTGATGTGATGGACCATCGCGGCAAGGGTGGTGCTCTTGCCCGAGCCCGTCGCGCCAGTCACGACGACGAGACCTCGCCTCCGCTCTGCAAGGCTGCGCACTGAGCTGCTGAGGCCAAGCTCATCGAAGGACAATGCGCCGCTCGGCACTGCTCTCGCGACCACGGAAAGCCGTCCTTGCTGACGCGCGACGTTGAGCCGAAACCGCCTGCCATCAGGCAGCGAATACCCAACGTCGAGGTCGCCACTCGATTCAAATTTCTCCCTCGTTCCTCCTATCAAGACCTCGTCTAGGAGGGCGGACATGGCGTCTCGGGACGTGGGGGCCGCGTCCAAGCACCCCACTGTCCCATGAACCCTCGCTGCAGGGACCTTGCCCTCGCAGAGGTAGAGGTCTGATGCACCAATTTTATCCATCTCGGCAAGGAACTTGGAGAGGCCGCCAACATCAGGTTCGTTATAAGTATCCACAGTGGCATGGTACGCATCACGTCTTGTACCTGCAAGGCTGAATTGTTCCAGTGCGGTATGAGCCGTGCCGAGGAGTACGGTGTTTCTGAAGCGACCCGCCCCTAGCTTGTTCGATGAATGTCGCCGCACGGGTGATGGTCCCTTGAGAATTGTGTTTCATGGGACGGCCGGATTTACGCTCTCAGGCGATCAAACCACCATCGTGATTGACCCCTACGTCAGCAGACCGGGCCTTGTGCGTTCTGGTTTGGGGCGCCTCGTGCCTGATGAAGCGCTCATCGAGCAACATTTTCCTTGTGCAGATGCTGTGCTTGTGGGCCACGCCCACCATGACCACGTTCTCGATGCACCTCACGTTTGTCGGAGCACGGGTGCCACCCTGTTCGGTAGCGAGAGCACGGCAAATGTGGCGAGGGCCGCCGGTCTTTCTGAGCGTCAAATCAGGGTAACGGAGGGTCGCGAGGACATCCCAGTCGGCGCAGCGACCATTAGGGGCATTCCATCTGCGCACGGCCGAGTCTATTTTGGGCGTGTACCGCTCTCGGGGAGGATGACCACCCTTCCCCCTTGGCCTCCTCGGGTATGGGAACTTCGCCATGGTAGGGTGCTCAACTGGCATGTCCAGTTGGCCGGCCTAACGGTTGTTCATGTCGATTCCGCTGAGGTCATTGACGAGGAACTGGAAGGGCTAAGAGCCGATGTGGTCTGCCTCTGCGCTATCGGTCGAAAATATCGGCCCGGCTATGTCGAGGCTGTTGTAGAGAAGCTCAGGCCTAGGTGGATTGTTCCGTGCCACTGGGACTGGTTCTTTACTCCAATATCGACCCCAGCCCGCCTACTTCCAGGCGTTGACTTGAGTGGATTTGTCGACGAGATTCGACGGGCCGGAGTCGAGCCCGTGCTCCTTGATATCGGCGCAAGCTTCTGCCCCTCGCCCTACGAGCGTTGCTGAGCACTCAGCCTTCGCCAGATTGAGGCCTTTTGGGTGTAGCCGGCCTCCTCGGCAACATCCGCGAGGGCCGACAGTATCTGTGGGTCGGGGCCTATCCGTTTCATGCTCTCCACACCGAGACGGATAGCCTCAACCGCCGAAACGCACCGGGCCTCAACATAGATGAGTCTCGAAAGAAGTGCGGAATGATCGGGTTCCTGAGCGATGGCCTTTCTCAAGCATTGGCGCGCAGACCCGTTTTCACCCAAGTCAGCGTATGCCTGTGAGAGGACCGATGCCTTCGCGATAGTGAATGCACGCAGATCAAAATGAAATCCGCCTGGGCTCGGCTCGCCCGAGAGCGCGTCGATGGCGAGCTGGGGATTCCCCTGCTCAAGCAGGCTCCTCGCTCGCATGAGGCGCACCATCGGATGAGTGGGGTTGAGCGTGACGGCTGCCTCGATGCATCTCAGCGAGAGATCGCGGTCCCGTGCCCAGAAAACCTGTGAGGCCGCAATCAGGACCTCCGGCGCTGCCGCGATTGCAGCCCTTCCGCTGTGTGACTGCTCGAAAATGATCGCCACTGCACGTCGCAGGGCAGCGGCGCCCTCTCCTCGAAGGCCCATCTCACAGGCCAGCTTGTAGAGCTGATGCGCCCGCCTTGCAGGCGGCGCACTCTCTGGAGTCTCTTCAACCGCCATGCGCAGGAGGCGGATGTTGCGCTCATTTCGGTGAGCACGCTCAAGGCGACCCTGCGCGTATCCTAAGTGGCGGAGCGATACCTCAAGGCGCGGCGTTTGCCACGCGTGTTCCGCATCCACAATGCGAAGAACCGATGGTCCCACCTGCTCGTGAACACGTCCCTCCCAGCACACATCGGGCCGCCTCCTGAACAGTCGAGTCGCCCAAATCTGCCCGATGGTGCCGTCTGGAAGGTCGCACTCCACTCGAAGATCGGCAGCCAAGAGCGTCGGATCGTCCAGGCACCGTCGAAGCAAGTCTGCACCTCCCGATAAACGCTCGTCGGCGTCGATAGACAGGACGAAGTCCCCTGTCGCGAGAGCTAAGGTGGAGTTTCGTGCATCGGCAAAGTGGTCGTTCCATTCGACCTCGGCGAAGCGGTCGGCGAGGTTGCGAGCCAGCTCTACGGTTCCGTCGGTCGACCCAGTGTCGACGATCACGACCTCATCAACCACACCACGAATGCTGCTGATACAGGCCTCGAGGCCATCAATCTCATCGCGAACAATGAGACAGGCCGATAGCCTGGGTGTTCCATCAGTCGACATAGAGGGCGGGCCCAAAGTACCGCCCATCCGTCGCTCCGACGTAGTGCGAGCCCGGTGACAAGTCGACGTGAAAGTGATTGTCATGGGCAAGGTTGTAGTTTGGCGTCAGAATGATGTTCCAGATCCAGTCGTCGTACCAGCTCTGCGCAATCTCATAGAGAAAACGCCCCGCCTCGGTATCGAAGCTTGTTGTGTCGTGCTCCCAGTCGTCAATGAGCGTCCAGCTCCGTCCGTCGGTGAACTCAAACCCGTAGAAGTCAATAGCGTCAGCATACCCGTGCCTGGAGATGCTTGAAGTCCCTGCAATGGTTCGGCAGTTGTAGGTCCCGACGTGCAGAATGCTAGACACGTCATACTCTAATAGGCCCTCGACGGTATCCCCGAGCGCGTGGGCCATTTCACAAGCCGCGAGCGTGCGGGGTGTCCGCGAGCCATCGTAGTACTTCATGTCGACGCCGAAGACGGGTGCCAATATCCAGACAGGGTCCTCAATTTCGCAGGTCAGATCCGGATGTCCGTCAGGATGAGCCGGGGCCCGGACGGTGGGCTCGAACGCGATGCCCCGGTCCGCCAATGAATAATGGCACTCGGTCAGATCACTGGCATCTCCTGGAAGGCAGCTGTAGTTTTGAGTCCAGCTCTCGTTGTATCGCCCCTCGATGACGCAGCCATACTCATCTCGGCAGCCAAGACTCGAGTAGATGCTGAAGTCACACCGCGAGACACACCAGCCACCAGAGGGTGTTCCGGTGGGAAGTGCCTCCGAGTCAACACAGAACGTCACGGGATGGCCGTCTTGGTCTGGGCAGATGTTGTCGCACGAGAGGCTGCACATGCCGTCCGGGAATCCATCCGTCAAACAGACTCCGCCATCGTATGGGCAGTCCGCATCAGTTGAGCAGGGAGCGCCTATAAAATCCGTTGGGCCGCTACCCTCAACGAACTCACCAGTGTCGCCACCATCCGGGCTACCTTCGTCCGGACCGTCCTCACCGCCGCCGCCGGAGTCGAGCGGGAGGGAGTCTGCTGGTGAGGGCGACGAAGTGTCACCGTCCGCCTTGTCTGATGACCCACAGGCCGTCAGCAGAAACGAGATGGTCAGAAGCTTAAGCATAACCAAAGGTAATCCGAAGGATTGACGGCCCCAATCTACAATCCAAAAAAAAGGGAGGGCCGAGGCCCTCCCTGAAGACGCTTGATCAAGACGCCGTGATCAAGCTGCGCCCCTAAAGGGTGGCTTTCGAAGCTGGTCACGGCGCCGCTCGATGGCCTCGAACACCGTCTTACGAGCCTTTCCGTCTCTCTCGATCCGCTCTATCTTGAGAAGACCGACGTTCCCGAGCTCCCTCACAGCGGCTGCGGCAGCCCGCGCGTTGAGGCTGTCGTAATCCTCAATAGGGCAAGCCACGACACTATCTCTCGCCTGACCAACCAAGCGCTCGACGTTCTGGCGGATTTGTTCAGTGCCCGGCGCATCTGCGCGGTCAAGAACATCCTCGACCCAGTCCAAGGCCTGGTTCTCGAAGTGCCAGAGACGCTCAGCGCCCTCCCCGCGGACCAAGTGCGCGCGATGGCGCACGTTGTAGAGAAGATCATCGGCCTGCTCCGCAACCTGTCCTTGTGCGACACGAAGGCGCTCAGTCACAGCCTTCAGTTCGTCTTTCACCTTATCCAACATCGCTCCTCCAAAAAAAATGAATGGTCATTCATTTGTGTTGAGTGCGCCACATACTTCTCTTCATATCGGGCGTCAAACGTCCACCGTGGAATCTCTGTACTTTTTTCAATGGTAATTGAAAAAAGGTGATCGTGACCATCCGCGCTGGGCCTATGGTCAGAGCCTCCAGCCCATCTATTGGTCGCCCCATTGATTCTGAAATGCTCCGTAGATGAGGCGAGAAAATCAGTTCAAACGACAATTAATGGAGATCATTGACCGATCGTTTGCGGGTCACGACCGAAAAAGCGTCTCTCTTAAAACGCAGCGTTAGCACGAGTGAAGACGATGTCGCCGCCAGCTGCCGGGTCGCCGAATTTCGTGTGCTCTTGTCCCAGCAGTATCAACGCGCCGACCGATAGGTCGAGGCCGTCGCCGAGGTCAAACATCAGCTCTGGATAAAGCACTCCTGACGCGCCCCTCTTACTCAATGCCGAGAAGTGCTCGGTAGACACGCGGCCATCTTTGTGTCGCGTCTCAAGCCGATAGCCAGTGACATCCGAAATCGCGAAGAGTCGTGCCGTTGCTCGTCTGAGGTTCAGGTCGACTCCGACGACAGCGTAGTCGCCCTGCCTGAGCCGACGAATCTCCCAGTCGCTACCTGCGGCTCGAGTAACGAAAGCCGGCGAGAGAAAGTCTCCTGCGCCAAACTCGTCGACCATCCCGTGTACCCACTGTGCATTGACGTATACGAGAGGCCCCAACGTGTAGTCGATACCGAGGGTCCACTTGGCATAGGCTTCATCGGTTACGGTGTCCGGTCGTTCGCCACCGAGACCATATTCAAGCTCACCGGCAGCCTGGGTCAGCGACCCGAAGTCGAGCTCATCATTGGTGATTTCAATGGTCGTCCGCTCGGGAATGACCATCGCACCCTCAAAACGCCATCCAATAGTCATGACCTCGCCTGCGAGGTTCAAGCCCGCAACGTGCATCCGTGGGTATGCCAGTGTGGCGTCGGTCAGCATGTAGCCTTGAATGCATTGGTCTTGTTGGTCCGGGTGGCAGACTGGATTTCGAATGAGAGCGGTGTGATTGGCTGTAGCAACGGGCATGTCGGTTCTGCCCGAGTACCATGAAAGAGCAACATCGGTCATGCCGATGGCGCCGCCCAGCCGAATCATCCCCGACGTGTTCTGAAGCGATGGCGGAGGAAGGTCTAGACGGGCAGAGTTCAGAATGGTGGGGAAGCCAAGGTCCTGCCCGAGTGCCATCTTTGCCAGTAGGTCACGCCGCACCTCGTCTTCGACAACCGGTATACGGTCGACCGCAGCGAGTCCAATAGCCGCCGATGAGGGCAATACCGCGGGCCGAAAGACGGGCACGAACACCCCGCTTAGGGTCCAAGTCGGTGTCATTGAGAAGTCGGCTCGAATCATCGTATTTGGGAGCTGTGCGCCGAAACGTGTCGGGTCCTCGAGGTCCTCTGGATTCAGGGTATTGGTTGGATTGAACTGGTCCCCCACTCCCCACTGAACCACTTGGTGTCCCGCCTTTATGTCGAGACCCTCGAGGAAGACATTCCAACCCTCGATCGTCGCTTCATCCAGCTCAACGTCAACTACGTCGACGTTTGAGCGCCGCGTTAGCTCGGTGAGAATCCTCGACTCGGGTGCTGCACTCGAAACAAGACGCCCGCTTAGATGCGCCCCCCAACGGTCGGTAAACACCGCGAAGTTTCCACCAATCACCCCCTCCATCCGCTCGGCGCCTTTCGATACGCCGGTCGGTGCGTACCAGGGCCCAGCAGGGACGTCAGACACCCGATATCGAAGATCGACGCCGACGAAGCCGTCCGCCTCCACTTCTGCCGCAACGGCGCCGGATACACCAAGTAGGGCGCTCAGGAGCCCAGCGCCGATCATCTACCCCTCTCCAGACTCCGGACCGAGAAGATGGAATCGCTTATCCCTTGATTGACCCGACGCTCCTTCGCCGTGAGCGTGGTGTACGCGTCGCCTCGGGTATGGTCGATCATCTTCATGACCTTTGGCGTGCATACTTCGGCCTCGCAGTCGTATTCGGGCCGCACCTCGGTCTTGATGTGCTGCCCGTCGCTGTTGAAGAATTTGACCTTCGAGGGCAACATTAGGTCCCGGCGCAGGGTCAACTCAAGCGCCGCGTAGCCCGAGCTGCTGCCCGCTTTAGGGGACAGCTTGAGGGTCACCGACTCCTGGTCTTCAAGCAGCACGCTGGCATCGTATGCGTCAGCGTAGTGGGTCGTAGACATGTCCTCGTCCGAGTACATTGTGCCCATAAAGCCTTGCTGCTTGACGTGGCTCGCCACCCGCCGAACCTTCTTGTAGGCCGGTAGGTAGACCCACATTTGCTGGCGCGAGAGCACGAGAACCTTGGTTCCTTTCATATCGCTCGGTGACTCGAACTTCACCAGCCGCTTTGTTCCCTTGTTTTGGACCTCAAATGCCATCTCACGTGGCGCCTTTCCGGGCTCTTCCGTCACGGCCTGAAAGCTAAACCAGGTGTCCTCTGCCCTATTGGCGGCCTTGTCCAGCGCCGCAAGGTGGTCCGCGCCTGGGTTGGCGCCCGCGGTGGATGCAAACAATGCGGCGACGACGGCTGTGCTGAGAAATCGTTGCATGGGTCTCCTCCCTTGGGGACCTTACCAGAGAGGGCTGGCCCGTGGTTCTCCTGCACAGATCAAGCGATAGGCGCTATACTCAGGCCATGCGGTTTTTGTTGGTGCTTTTCTCCTCCTTCGTCGTCGGCTGCATCACGGATGATGGCGAGATTGAAGAGGCCTGTGACGAGATTGAGG
>CAZKOI010000160.1:0-7738 GCA_964554315.1 uncultured Enterobacterales bacterium
GCGCCTCGCCTCGAAGCTTCATCGGGGGCGGATGTCGAATTCGATGAGGGGTACATTCGACTACAGGGCCTCGTCATGCTGGGGCGCTTGGATGAGGCTCGAGGTGAGGCTGGAGAACGCGAGGATCTACTTGGTGCATGCATATTGGCTGAGATTCAAGCGCTTGAAGGCGACACAAAGGCCGCGCGACTGGTGCTTCAGGAGGCTATGGATGAGGTAGATGAGGATGCAGAGGGATATCCCGAGGGCCTCTGGGGCCTGGCACGGTACGCTGCGATGCTTGGTAAGTCGAGAACTGCGCTGCGTATCTTGGCGGAACTCGATGAGATTGCACCTGGGCACAGAGCGCGGGAAGTTCGCATCCTTAGGGCGGTCGCAGAGCGGTAAAAAACGGGGCACGCGGAGCCTTGCCTCGAGGGCGCATGCATGTGATATACAAGGGTCACGCGGGTTCGCCGTGTGCGTCGATGATGCGGGCGTAGCTCAGTTGGTAGAGTCCCAGCTTCCCAAGCTGGTTGTCGCGGGTTCGAATCCCGTCGCCCGCTCCATCGGTGCCACCCATCGCAGGAGGGCAGGGCGGACATGAATATCCCCCGCCCATGGCCACGCCGGATTCGCCGCCTGCTCATCGTGGTCGGTTCGCTGGTGCTGTTGGACCTCGTTCTGCGAACACAATGGGTGGAGCGTCCCGCTGCCCGACTTCTCGAGACTGGAATCGAGTTGGCGACCGGCGAGCGTGCGGTGGTTGGCGGGATCGACTTCATACCAGCGATGGGCATGATCAAGGTGAGGGGACTCGTCCTCAGCCACGTGATGGAGTCCGGCGAAACCTCACCCATCATTGCGGTCGAGTCCGTTGGTCTCCGCCTCGGTCTGCCCTTTGACGGTGCGTTCATTCGGCGCCTCGATATCGACAGGCCTGTTGTGTCTCTCCATGTGGACGAGGACGGTCTTCGGGAGTTTCGCAACATGGCCGCAGCAGGAGGAACCTCTGAGGAATTGCCCTGGCGTTGGCTTGGGGTGAACAATGCTCGCGTAGAGATCTCGAGTGCAGCGGGATCGATCCTTCTTGCTGGCATCAACATGGAGAGCACCAAGAAGGATGAAGTCGACATCAGTGTGGAGACCTCACGGGTGCGTGTGGGCGATCTCGATGAAGTTGCGCGAAAGGTCCGGCTCGAGGGGGTGCAGTTTTCGCCGAAGGCTCTGGTCATCGAAGACATCCGAATAGAGTCCCAGCACACTCACGCTCAGGGAAACATCCGAGCCGTTTTCGGGGGTGAACTGGCGGGGCATGTCAGTGTTTCCGTGTCGCTCCCAATGCTGGACGCCCTGGTGTCAGATACCCGAAAGTTTGAAGGAAGCGGCCACGCCGACTTTAAGCTTGAGGGGACTGTGCGTGAACCGGTGGTCTTGGGCTCGCTTCTGGTTGCAGATTTGGTGCACCAAAACACGACCACGCCGGACAAGCCACAGCGTATGGACCTTGAGCGCATGGTTGCAAAGCTTAGACTCGATGGGCGCAATCTCAGGATCGAGGAGTCGGACATCCTGTGGGCTGACGGGAAGCTCAAACTCGATGGAACAGTGGACTTGGTCTCGAGGGCGGTGGCGCTGAATGTCAGCCTAGATGACATCAGTCTTCGCTCAGCGATCCGGGAGGCGGGAGGCCACCGCAACTCTTGGGCAGAGTTTCGAGCGGATGGCTCTGCCGTAGTCGGCGGAACGCTATCTCCGCTTCGAATCGCGGGCTCTTTTGATCTTGAGGCACGTGATTTCGACGTGGGTTCAGGTCCCCCGGGCGCTGCCCGGACCAACCCGGTTCTTCAGCTTCCGATTGTGGAGCTGAAAGGAGAGGTCGATACAGACTCGAACGGTGCGTGGATTCGTGGCCACGAAGTTCGTGCCGGTGGAACCAGCGGGCAGATTGACACCTTCATCGGCTACAACTCGTATGGGCCGCTCGATATTCGTTTCGATCTCGATCGAACGAGCTTGTCTACCTTTCGACCCATGAAGGACCTGGACCTGTTTGGATTTGGTTCGGTGCGCGGTACCGTCAAGGGGCCTTTCAAGGAGGTGAAATTTTTGGCCGAGGGAACGGTTCGAGATTTCTCAATGATCGGACTCCCTCTTGCGGATGAAGCTCGAGTCAGCTTTGTCTGTGATGACCTCCGAACCCTTGAGTTTCAACAGATCGTAGGCCGTGTCGGTCAGTCGCCTTTTTACGGTCGTGCTGACGTCCACATCTCCGATGAAACGACCATGGATGTTCGGGTGACCTTTGACGAGGCCCGAGTGGGCGACCTGGTAGGAATCACAGGTCAGCACCTTCCTTGGCTCGATGGCAAGGTAAGTGGGAACCTGACCATGGTGGGCGACCCTGTGGCCCCCAATGGTGAGATTGACGCAGAGATTCGGGATGCAGTCCTCGTGGGAGAGACGTTTCCGTCCGGCAGTTTCAAGGGCTGGCTCGATAGAGGGGTCATCATGATCGATGAGCTAGGCCTTGAGCGTTGGAGTGGCGAGGAGGCTTTGCTGGCGCGAGGCTCAGTGAACCGAGACTGGATGGCGAATGTTGAGCTTACGGGGACGGGGTTTAGGCTTGAGCGGATGAATCAGATGGGTAAGGTGGGCCTGCCGATCGAGGCTGAGCTGTCACTTGATGCCGTGATTTCAGGTGCCCTCACGGACCCGCAACCTCTGGGAAGGGTCGCAGTGCGGAACATGACCTTCGCTGGACAGCCTGTTCCGATGTCTACCGTCAGGTTCGCACCGACTGACGCGGGGATTTACTTTGACGGCGACTTTGTAGACGGAGGGCTGCGTTTTGAAGGCAGCATTCCGAGCTCGCGACAGGGGTTCACCGTTGAGGCAAAGCTGGACGCTTTCCCGATGCACACGTTGTTTCCATTTGGCGTTGATGGTAGTCCGGTCAAGGCCTTCCTTGATGGTGACGTTCGACTCGACGGCGATTTGTCAGGCGCAGTCCCTCTGGTGGATCTGGAGGGGCGTGGACGATCATTCGAACTCCTCTGGGACCGCCACCGGTTGCGGACGACGAGTCCGTGGGATTTCGTCATCAGCGGCAAGAAGATGCAGCTAACGAACTTCAGGTTGCTCGGGCCCGGGACGGACGTCAAGTGGGAGCTGTCTTCCGACGAGCAGGGACGCCTTTCAGGCGGCGGAGGCGGCGTTGTGGACGCGGACCTTGCGCGGATGGTTGTGCCGGACCTCACACGGTCGGACGGGCGTCTTAGTGTCAACCTTGGCGTAGGTGGCACCATTCAAACGCCCGAGTGGCGCGTGGACCTCGCTGCCCTTGGCGTGACGATGCAGGGAAGGTGGTTCCCGCATCCTGTCGAGGGTATTCAAGGGGTGGTGTCGGTCACTGCCGACGAGACTCGCTTTCGAGCGCTCGATGCCGCCGGACAGGACGCAGACTGGGTTGCAGGAAGCCCTCTGCTCACCGAAGAGGCAAACGCCCTCAGTTTGTTTGATGGTCTACGCGGTAGCATTGGGGGCGGTGCGACACGGGTGCAGGGAGGTTGGCGTTCTGAGGACTGGCTTCCCACGGATTTTGGGATGACCGGCACCGTCAAGAATGGAAGGGTTCAGTACCTCGATGATTTTCCCGCAGCGGTGGGTAACGCGAGCCTGACATTTGATGGGCCGGTGGGTGAACTGCTCCTCGCAGGGCGAATTGATGTGAGTGAGATGGTCTTCAACGAGCGCATTTCTTGGGAGGACAATCTCTTTCAGCCGAGCTCCAATATCTCGGCCGGAATCGCCCTCGACGAAGAGGAGCCATGGTTTGCCATGGACATCGAGATGGTGGCTGACGACACGGTTCGAGTCCGAAACAACCTTGCTGACATGGTGGCGGGTGGCTCTCTGAAGGTGATTGGCGACACCAAACAACCCGGCTTGGTTGGTCATATTCGCTGTGAGCCTGGCGGCTCAGTTTACCTAAAGGAGCGAGACTTCGAGGTCCGGCGCGCAGAGCTGCACTTTGTCGACCCTTTTACCTATGACCCTGAGGTTGATCTCCTGCTGCAGACGGACATCAGGGCGAGAAATGAGGACTACAATGTCCATTACCAGGTGTCCGGTACCTACAAGAACTGGCGTGCTGAGACTCGCTCCGAGCCTGCGCTCCCACAGGCCGATGTCAATGCACTTCTGCTCTTTGGTATGACCCGAGCGGAGCTGGAGCGGTATGGAGGTTTGGGCGGCGCGCTTGCATTGGAAGGCGGCGACCTCCTGGCATCGTCGGTTTTATTCAATGGTTTGGACGATCCTGACCGAGGTGGTTTGTTTCGAATTGTGGACCCCTTTCGTCCGGAGCGCCTCGACCTTGTCAGTGGCGTGAGCGAGAGAGGCAGCGGGATTGTGACCTCTGAGCTCCGTCTGCTGTACGAGAACGAGCTTGCTGACGTAGGGTTGCCGGGGACGATGATGATTTTCGAGCAAAACATCAGCCGCTCGACTGACACCTACCTAGGGATCGAGCAGCGCCTTGCGCGAAAGTTGTACGCTCGTACCTACTGGGGAAGTGAGCAGGTTGGCCGTTACATGGACCTGGGTGGTGCTTACGGATTCGACGTGAAGGTCAGATGGGAACTGGACTGATCGTCTGGCTTTTTGCCCTCATTCTCGGCCCGGCTCGGGCGGAGGATTTGCCCTGGTATGTTGGGAGAGTGGTGGAGTCCGTCTCGGTGGAGGCGGTTGGGTCAGGTCAAGTGCAGAGTGACATGGCTCCCATCCTTCGAACAAAGCCGGACGCGCTGCTTGATGTGGGCGACATGCGGTCGGATGTGTCGTTGTTGGTGAGGGCGGGTGGATTTTCTGCTGTGGAGGCTCATGTCCAGCCAGTGGACCCCGCGGACTCGGCCTCGGCCGTTCGAGTTGTTTATTGGGTGGATATTGCCAGCCGAATCAAGAAGCTCACGCTCAAGGGTGCGAGAGGTCGAGTCGCGAAGAGGGCTGTGCTTTCATCACTGGGCATTGACCTTGGTGACCCGTGGTTTGGAGAGGATGATAGGACGGCCCTGATCTCACGCGTCACATCTCGGCTTCATGCAAAGGGCTGGACTCGAGCCGAAGTCGATGTGGAACCCGAGGCGGTCAGCGACGGGATTCGCCTCGTTGTTCGAGTGGTCTTGAATGAGCCACAGGTGCTCGGTTCAGTGCGGGTTGGCGGTAACGTTCCGGTTTCTGAGCGGAAGATTCGAAAGTGGTTGAAGGGTGGTGGTCTCAAGCCAGGGGCACGAATTGATCGGATGGCCCAGGAGGGAGCCAGAAAGAAAGTACTTGATGAGCTTCGCAAGCTGGGCTGGGATCGAGCGAGAGTGAATCTGTTCACTCGATCTACGTCGGAAGACAACCAGGTTGCCCTAACGGCGCTCATCAGGCCAGGACCCCGGCTCGTTATTGATGCATCGGGGCGAAAGCTACCGAATCCAAGGATTCTCAGAGAGACGCTGGGTATTCGGGCCGGTGACACAATATCCAAGAATCTCAGGGAGGACGCAGAGGCTCGCCTTGAAGACTGGTACGCAGGTCGTGGTTTTTTGAATGCTCAGGTAGAGATTCAAACCAACACGATAGGTCCAGACGAGGCGGAGATCGAAGTTCATGCAACGCCGGGGCCGAGGCATTGGGTGCGTCGATTTGTTTGGCCCGAGGATGAAATGCTCTCCAAGAGAGAGTTTGTTGGCGTGCTCGTTGAAGATACGCCGGAAACACTGGGTGACCGTGTTCTCACAGATGCGGGGATCCAAGAGGCTGAGCGGGCACTCGAGGAGAGGTACGCTGCGAACGGCTACCTCGATGCCGATGTGACGCTATCGGTCGAAAAGGGGAGCCGAGGTTGGGTGTCTCCGCTCTTCCGCTTTGGCGTACCTGTCGTGGTGACAGGCCAAGTGCAGGCAGGCCCACAGTTGCGATTGAAACGCCTAGAGGTTCGAGGAGGGGTGGGGCTTGAGAAGGACTTGGTCACCACTTGGAGAGAAAAGCATGAGCAGAAGCCGCTAAATGCCTCGGCTGCAGCCAAGCTTGAGAAGGCCATCGGCGATGTGTATGAGGCCAATGGGTATCTTGACGTAGGCACCACGCTGAGGACGGTACGGGATCGGACGACTGACACAGCCGAGGTCGATATCGCGATCTCAGAAGGCGATCAGGTCTTTCTTCGTAGCATCGTCATCCGTGGGAACCGGCGGACTCAGCGCAAGGTGGTTGAGCGGGAGATTTTGGTTGATGTCGGTGAGCCCATCGATCCGAAGCTCATCGCGAAGACGCGCACAGGTCTTTACAACCTCGATCTGTTTCGGCTCGTATCACCAGAACTCATCGGTGAAGAGGTCGGTGCACAAGACTTGCTTTTACGCCTTGAGGAGCGCCCGAACATCTTGCTTGAAGCGGGTGGCGGCGTGTCCACGGACGAAGGCGTTCGTACCACTGCGCGGGCGACTCATAGAAACATTGGTGGCCTCGGACACCGGCTCACGACGCTCACGACAGTCGGATATGGCTGGTTTGGCGATGAGTGGGTTCTCGACACGGCCGAGCCTATCTGGCGGGCAGCCACACGGTACGAGATGCCCTATGTCCCAGGCCGAGGTGGTCGGCTGGTCATAGAAGGCCTGTTGTACGAGGCACTTCAGGAACCCACATGGCGGATGTCCCGTTCGGGAGCGGCCGTTGGTCTAAAAATGAGGCTCTCAAGAAAGTCTGAGGCTGTAGTGGACTACCGGGTGCAAGTGCGTCAGCTGGTCGATGTCGATCCGGGAGCGCTCGTCAACGGGGACCCATGGATTGATTATCTTGGTCTCGGACCTGATATCTCGGGAGATCCTGTCCTTGAGTCGGGCCAGCGTGTCGTGAGCGGTGGTTCGCTTTTGCTAGTCAATGACCGTCGAAACAACCGCTTCAACCCAAAGCGTGGGGGGCTCTGGTCTACTCACCTTGAGGTCGGCGATGGTGTTTTCTCCGGCGAGGTTACCTTTCGGGCAACGGCCAAAGGTGAGCGCCTCATTCCCATCGGACCCATTGTGCTTGATATCACCGGGCGGGGCGGTTTTGGTGTCGCGCAGGGACGTCGAACAACACTGCCTCTAGAAGAGCGCTTCTTTCTTGGCGGTGGAACAACGCTCAGAGGTTTCAAGACAGACAGTGTTGGGCCGGCCAATTTTGCGCGCAGACCAGAGATTGATCACCCGTCCCAGACCGAGCCCATCGTGGATGGACTAGCAATGGCTGGCAATGGCGGTCAGTGGGTTCCGACCGGTGGAGACATGATGGCTGCTGCAAGCTTTGAGCTTCGCGTACCCCTGTCTCTTTTGGGCTTTCGACGCTTAGACCAAGTGGATTGGGTGTTTTTCACGGATATGGGCCATGTCGGATTCATCGACCCCACCGTCGTGACGACCTCGCGCCTAGAAGGGAAGGACCCGATCATTCGCGCCAGTGTTGGCACAGGTCTACGCTTTGCCACACCCGTTGGCCCGGCGTCTCTCGACATCGGCTTCAACACCCGGCCTATCGCCGAGCGAGATGAGCCAGTGGTGCTGCCGCACCTCACTCTAGGAGTCCTGTGACGCTAGGCCAGCACGCCGTGTCGAATCCCCCCATCCGAGATGGTCACAGAATGTATGTTGCTGGCGGCGCACACCGCGTGAAGGATTGCGGCGCCGGCGAGGAGGGTATGGGCTCTGGCAGGACTGACTGCCGCCCA
>CAZKOI010000161.1:0-7738 GCA_964554315.1 uncultured Enterobacterales bacterium
CTCATGCGCAGAGAACTCGGGCGAGCGCTCGGACTCCCGGCACGCCGCTTCATGCTGCCCAACGTCGACGACCCACGCCTGGCCAACCTCGCAGCACGCGTATTCGCCAACGCCGACAACCTCGCCCAAATCGCAGCCGACACCGGCGAGAGCATCACGCTGCTCAAACGCATACTCGACGTCCACCGGAACGCGCCCCGTGCCGTCTGGCTCACACGGCCCAGACCGACCATCGCTGCCTGGTACAGCCTCGGAGCACTCGGGCCGGTTAATTGCGCCAGAATGACTCAGGCGACAGGCAGCACATGGGAGACCGCCCGGAACCTCTTCTACGCCTCAACGTGCCGCCACAACTGGAGCCTCACCGACGACGGCTACGTACTCGCGCCATGCACCCTCTGCGGCAGCACACGACGAACCCCCGCGCTGATCCCCGAAGCCGTCGGGCTGATCTGCCTCAACTGCGAAACCGACGAAGCTGGCGAATACTGGCCAGCGGCCACTTACGGCAGATACGTCGTCGTCAGCGCGTGTTGAACGTTGGGCGACCAGCTGATCGCATCGTCAAGGGAATACTCGCCGGTCTGGAACTGCGGACAGGGCTGGCATCAAGGCGAGACCACCCATCGCTCGAAGCCTTGAACCTGGAGGGCTCTAGCCGCTGACCCAGCGAGTATGTATCCGCCACCACACCTCGCAGCTGTCATCCCCAATGAGAGGCAGAGTTCGTGCGGTCCAATGGCACGGGAGCCCGCTGTCTCGGGTTCGAGTGCCGACGCAAGGAGTGTTGAGGAGCCGTTCTTCGGTTGCTCTACTGCCTCTCGTATGGAGCTCGGACTCAGTTCCTTACTGCTTGTCGCATCCATTGAGTGAGACGTGAACTTGTCTCCTGCCCGAGGAGCCGGAGCATCAACTCCCCGGTTCTTCCCGTATTCGACAACACGTTGAGACTTCCGAGGTAGGCGATGTTGTTGTCGATCAGAACCACCTTCTCATGCATGTCCCGTCGCTCCCTGGCCGCAGCCACCAAACCCGACAGCTTCTGGAGGAGTTCGGGCTGGGAAATCTCGTCCTTTGACTTCGTGTAGCAGGTGATTCGCACTCCTCGGGAACTTGCGTCATCGAAATGGGGTGCGAGAGCGTCGAGTCTTCTACGTGAGATAAATGGCGAGAAGATCACGCACCGCTCTTGCGCCTCCGAAAGATCGCGGAGGAAAGCTCGGTAGAACTCGTCATCGTTCAGCAGTTCCGAGTCCTCGGATGATGGGGTCGCAGGAAGGGGAATCGATCCCGATGGCGATATCGGCAGCGGTAGAGCAGGGCCCAGAATTTCCCTTGCATCGAGCACGGTTGCCTGCGATCGATCAATCAGCCGACTCAACGCCGCGAACGGCCCGGACTTGGCAGAGCGAATCGCCCCAGCGTGCCCCACCAAGTACAACCGACCGGCGCTTCGCGTCACGCCCACCGTGAAGATCCGTGACCCACTTCGCTCCCACGAGGATCCATCCCGATTCGCCCGGCCCACCCAGCTCGTACCCGAACCATCCTCCACGAAGTCAAAAATGACGACGGGAAACTCGCGCCCCTGGAACGCGTGAGCGGTGCCAACCTGAACGTCAGCCGCGTGCGCGTCGCGCACCTGCGCCGTGGTTAGCTGGGCCTGATGTCGATAGGGCGTCACGACCCCCACCCCCTCGAACCCGTGTTGGCGTGCGAGCTCGGTGCTGATTGCAGCACCGATTGCCCACCAACGCCCGGTTCCCATCGGCCCGCGCTGTATGAGACCGTCACCTTTGAGTCCAGACGTGTCAACGAACGTGATCTCCGGTGTTGGCTCACTGATCTCGGTGCCTCGACCCCAGCTGAGAACACCGTCGTAGGCAACATCGTTCGCCAGGTTCATCACCTGCCGACCGAATCGATACTGGCGTCGGAGAACGACGCATCCGTTCGTCGCCAGCGCGGCTGCTGCTGTCGACAGTCCGACGAGCGAGAAAGGTGACTCCAATAGCCACGGCCTCAAGTCCGGCTTGACATCAGACTCGTGACAGTTAGAGATCGGCCAGTTCTGCTCAAAGTCACCGACGAGTGCAGCACCACGCTTCGCCTTCGAAAGAGCGGCATACACCGTGTATCCCTGAGCTGCCGACATCTCGTCAACAATGACGTGATCAAACACCCTCTCCCTGAGGCCTCGATGAAGGACAAGCTGCGCCAGAGTCGTGCCAACCAGCTTTGCCTCTGCAAGCAGGCTGACTTCCGCGCTCTGAACGCGGTTCTGTACGACCTGCAGTTGGCTGCTGGCATTGCGAAGTTTCGTTCGGAGTTCTTCGACGCGGGCGCTTGCCTCAACCCCGCTTTGGACCAGTTTCTCTACTGAACCCACCCTTGCGATGAGACGGAGCGCCGCCTCCTCATCCTCGGTCAAAGGACTGAGCGCGACAAGTCGGTCCAGTTCAGAGCGCCGTCTCTTCAGTTCAGCTTGGGCAGATTGATGCTGCTCCTTCGCCTGTCTCCAATTCTTGTCAGCGCGCTGTTCCGAAGCTTCGGCGAGCCAAATTGCGGTTGGGGTGATGCCCTTTGCAGATGCCTCAGCGAGTCGTCGCTCCGACATCCCCAGTACACGATTCGCCTCACGCAGCTGTTCGTTGTGGCGTCCAAGTTCGGATTCCAGCTCACGCCGACGGCGGCTGCGAGTCAGTCTCCCACCGAGGTCACCAATTTGCTTCTCCACCCCGGCGATCAGGCCGCTGAGTCGCTCAACCTCACTTCGTCGAGACACTGCTTCTCTCTCATCATCGATGAGGTGCATCTGACCGCGGAGCGCCTCCATTGCTCCGTGTGCCTCGTCAAAGGCCCGGCCGGCCCGATCATGATCCTCGCGCGCTCTGGCCTCAGCCTCCTCAAGCCCTTTCACCTGAACGCCAAGACTGCCCCGGCGATCAAGATCAGCCTTCCGTTGCACGAGCGCACGGAGATTCGTCGCGTCGATTCGCTCTAGTAGAACCGAGACCTCCGCTTTGGCAGCCTCGTCAAGAGCGATACGAGCAGCAGCAACTTCCTTCTGCAGGCGGCGCAGTTGCTGAAGGTCGTCCGCGAACTTGACCTCAACCGCCTTCCGGACTGTTAGGAGTGGGTGCTCACTGACTGCGGGAATCGTCGGGTTGCCGACGCGCAAGATTTCGCCAGGTTCGAAGTCGCCAACTGCATCGATGACATGCAGAAGAGCTTGATCAACAGCCACGTTTGTGTTCGAGACAAGGCAGACACTGTGACCCTCTTGAAGCAGACGCCCGACCGCAGCCCCAATGACTCGAGTCTTGCCTGTCCCGGGAGGACCCCAAATGACCGAGGCTGACGAACCGACAATGTGCCCAACTGCGAGTTGTTGATCGCTGTTGAGGCCCTCGATCTCCATGGCGGGGGCCGCCTTTAGTGGAACCGACCCTGTGAGCATGCCAGCGAAGCCAGCTTCCTTAAGACCAGCCAGGTAGTCGACGAACGCTTTGGGCACCATAGCTGGGTCGATTCGGATGAACAGTCGAAGCCCATTGACGGATCCGATTTCCTCGGATGCTTCAACAACAGCCTCGGTCGGCGATGCTCGGACCACCCGGCATTGCACAGCAGCACTGTCCTGTGCGGATTGACCGAGAAACGTCTCACCCGGTGGTTGATCGGCGAGGTCAAGGGTGGGCCCAAGAACCCGGAAGATCCGCGTGCCCTCGAGCGGAGCTGGCTGGGCGACACCAACTTCACGGTTACTGGCACTTCCTGTGGCGGCCTTGAGCTCCGCTTGAGCAGCCTCCCGCACAGTCTCAGATACGAGAGCGGATGGCCCCTGGACGGCCGGCGGACGCGTGACTGGCGGAGCGTTGCCGTGCGAGGAGGGCGGCACAGTGGAAGCGCTCAACAGCTGCTCGGTTGCTGGCTCCGCTGGCGAAACCGAGTTCCGCTCGCTCCAAGACCGGAGCTCCTTCTTGAGCGGGGCATCGAGGTCGCCCAGAGCCCTCACATCTGTGCAGCCAAGGCAAACGATCGCCCAATACCGGTAGCTCCCTTGCGTTGTCTCATAGGGCTTTCGATAGACCTCCAGCGGCCCAGCACACACATTGCACAGAACCTCCGGTGCTCCCTCGAGTGACCAGCCCAGCTCCTCAAAGCGGGGATGAAGAGGCGTGACAATTACCCCAGAACGCGCAAGAACTAGCGCTACGACGCTCAAGCCGTCTGGCTCACTTTCTCCAGCCATTTCTCCTCAACACCCCGAATAACCGGCGGTCAACAAACGCGAAATGCCACCTTGTCACAGTAGGCATTCTCCTCCCTCATTTAAGGGGGTGTAATGCCACATAGTCAGTCGTCGTCAGACATGCCGAGGCGGCGCAAGGTTTCCTTGCGACGCTCATTGATGCCGTGGACAAGTGGGTGCTCGAAGTCCAAAAGGTCAGACATCGCACGAGCAAGTTCTTCAAAGGTGCACACGCCGTAGCGATCGGTGACTGATCCGTCAGCATGACGGAGGTAGCGCTTCTTGTACTGAGGCCCGTACTCCATAGCGATGAACGCCGAGATCGTGTGTCGGATGTGGTGCAGCCCAACCTGCTCGTCGCTGGCCCATCGAAGGTTGCGCTGCCACCGGTTGATCAGCGTGTCGATGCGACGTGATGTAAGGGCTCGACGAGTGGCACCCGGCCGGTACCAAAACACATGCGCGTCGGGCCGATAGGCAGAACTCGTCGGGTCGCACTGGTCACCGCCACGTTCGATCGCGTGTGCGAGAAGTCGGTCGATGAGCTCGGCGGACACAGGCACTGGTTGTTTGCGTTTGAATTTGTCGATGAGGTCGATGATCTGGCGATCACGATGGAGTTGCCCGACGGTCAGCATGTGCACGCCTTCTCGTCGTGCGCCGGTGGCAATCACGTAATCCAAAATGAGCACATCAAGGTCAGGGTCGTCCCCGCCGCTCGCCGTCATATGGTGGAGTTCGACGAGTTCGAAGTCCTGTAACGGGCGACGCTCTCGACCGGTTCGGCGAGGCTTGTCGACGCCTTTTGCGTGGTTGATGCCTCCAGTGTGGCGAACGGCATGTTCGAACAGGCTCCGAAGTGCAGCAACTGCGGTCTCCTCAGCGCCGTATCCGTCGGCCATCTTCGCAGGGAGGCCCCGACCGGAAGGTCTACGGCCAACTGCCGTCCGCCCACCCCGATGTCACCGCCGTGACCGCCGTCGTCAACAAGACCTGTTGCCGAACCAGCTGAAAGGAGACGACGCACCGGCAACACAAGAGAGCCCCCGGCACTGGTGCCGGGGGCTCTCGTCGTTACCGCACTCGAAAGTCAGGAATCCTCGACCTCCTCCAACAGAACAGGGGCCCACACCTCCTTGTCGACAAGCCGTCGGACGCTGTCCAAGAGCCTTGCAACAATCTCACCCGACCCGTGGCGTTGGCGCAGAAAGCGAACCTGCCGAACCCACCGCGCGCGTTCTTCGTCTGACCTCCGCTTGTCGTGGTTCTTGGCCCACCCGCCAAGTGCAGCCGCAACGGCTTCAAGTTCCGACTTGTGCTCCTCTCCGTCAAGGGTCGCGAGCTCAAGTCGAGCCATTGCCCTGGCGTAGCCGGCGTGCGAGTCGAACGCTGTGATGTCGCCGAGCACTTGATCCGACCACTCAAGTAGGTGTCCCACCTGCACAAGACGGCGCCGGGCCCGCAAGGTGGGGGCTCCTGAGCGCAACTCCGCCTGCGCGGCCCAAAGCAGCCATTGAGAGAGAAGCGACCGAGCGGTGGCGTTCTCTGGGTCTAACTCCAGCGCATACTCGGCAAGTGCGATTCGAAGCTCGACGTTCTCATCGATGGGGCCGTCAAGCACATCACGAACCCGGAGGACTCGCGCTGTGTGAAGCAGTTCTGCTGCTGCGACGGCTGCTCCCCGCTGCCTGAGGACGAGCGATGCCGCGACCGCGAACATCACAGCCCCGGCTCGATCCTGGCCGATCTTGCTGAACTCACGAGCAATCAGCTTCACGGCGCCAACGTCCCCGCCCTCGTCAGCAGCGGGCTCGCCAACTCGAAGCCGGATCGCATTGATGGCATGTTGAGCCGAAATGTCTCGCGGCCGCGCTGCTGAAGCGAGTAGCGGTACCTCGGCCGCGTCAGCGATGAGGTTCTGGATGACCTCATTGTGCGATGGCCGCCGTCCCGCCTCCGCTGCGGCTTGGTCGGCCAGCTGGTCCAACTTCGTGACGACTTCTGGGGGGAAGCGAAGGGTCATTCGAACACGCTCGGATTCGGACATGACGCCAGCATACACCCGCCGTCATCATCTTCGCCAAGATTGCCGGAGATCGCCATTTTCGACGCCACGGCGTTGCTGTTGACGCCGGCGTCACCTATCTTGTCGTCGCCGGCCTCAGCCGGCGTCCATCGGCCGCGAGGCCCTCCCTAAGGAGCCCACCAAATGACAGAAAGTGTGAAAGTCGTCGTCGTCGCCGGAAACGAGCGGCAGTCCAAGGCGGCGCAGAACCTGCCCCAGGAAGCTCGGTCGCCGGACGGCTACCGGTTTGAGATCACCTGGCTCGCGGCCGGCTACCACCCGACCCGCCGCATCCTCACGGACATCTCGACGGCCGTCGCTCGGGCTGACGTCGTTCTCGTCTCCCCTCGGCTCGGCAAGATCGTCCGATCAACTGCGATTGCTGAGGCTCGGCGAACCGGTGTCGCGTGGGTCCAGATCCACGGCGCTGGCACCGGCATCGCCGGCGTCTGCCGTCAGGCCGCGGACGCCGTCGACATCAGCATCCGCCGTCGGGGTGCGGCATGAGTGCAGCCCGTCTCCTCGACGCAGCGGACCCGATCGCGGCCGCACAGGAGATGCGTCGCTACGACCTGACCCACGCGCTCGCCGAGCTTCGTCGAATATTCCCGAGACCCGACCGATTCGAAGAAGTCGGTGCGGCCACAGCGCGCGTGCTTCTCGCAGCACACGGCTGGCAGCCGCACGCTCGCGCCGTCGCGATGGCGGCGTTGATTGACTGCGGCGCCACCGACGAGATCCTGCCCACGCTCCTCGAACAGTTGAACGAGGACCGCGTGGCCGTGTGTGACCTGCTTATCGCAAGCCGAGTGCTCCGGGAACGGGGCCGACGCAACTCGGCACGCTGGGTGCATGGCCTTGCAATGGAACTGGAGGCCGGCGGTCTACCGCTCACAACAGAGGTTCGGGCTGCAATCGTCGAGGCACTGGTTCGCCCCGCGGCTCAATGGGAGGAGGTCAACATTGACGAGATCGACGACGCTGACCTCGAGCAATTCGAAGGCGTTCTCCCAGTTCACGAACTGCCAGGCACCGTGCTGCGGTCGATCCGAAGTCGGGGGCAGTGTGACCGCTACAGCAGCCACCTGCGCAATTGCGCTTCGAGTTTCGCGCCGCGCGTGAAAGCTGGCGCGACACGGCTCTTCGGACTCGAGGTCGACGGTCAACCGGTCGAACTGATCGAGGTGCGACCGCGCGACGGGCGCATCGTTCAATGGAAAGGACATCGGAACTGCGATCCGGACCCGGTGCGTCGACCATTCGTCGAGCGGTTCCTGTACGAGCAGCGTCTGGCGGTGCCCCAATGAAGCCCACCGCAGCACCCCAATGGCCGAACGATCGCCCGCTGACGCCTCGAACAACTTCGGTCAATCGAATCCGAGAACTGGAGATCGTCGACGTCGAACTACCGATACCCG
>CAZKOI010000162.1:0-7725 GCA_964554315.1 uncultured Enterobacterales bacterium
CGGCGTCCGCATCGGCGTCCGCATCGGCGTCCGCATCGGCGTCCGCATCGGCGTCAGCGTCCGCATCGGCGTCGGCGTCACCCGACTCAGGGCAGAGCAGCGCCTCCGTTTCGTCCCAGGTATCGAGTGCTTCCTGGCACATCTCAAGCTCTTCGTCGGTGTACTCGTCTGCAGTGGGTACCTCTTCGCCGGTACACTCGCTGATCTTCTCTGCCAGCTCTTCGCAGGCGTTACCCTTCAGAAGGTCACAGCCTGAGACCAGAAGGGCCGCCACAATCCGTAAAGAATTTTTCATTGATGGTACTCCTCATCTCAGCAAGCCGGATCCTGCCCGCTCGCGCACACTAGCAGAAGTGCTGTTTAGAAGTTCTCAAAATGCGAAATGAGGGGCTAGTACCGAGGCACCTTCGGGTCAACACTCACCGACCATGCATCGATCCCGCCTTCGAGGTTGTAGACCTTCTTGAACCCACGGGAGAGCAGCTGACTCGCGGCTGCCATGCTCCGCATGCCGTGGTGGCACATCAAGACGATCACCGAGTCGGCGTCGAGCGTGTCCAAGAACTGGCTCCCTTCGTTTTCTAGCAGGACGGCACCCTCGACTCGGGCGATGGCCCACTCTTCGGCGGTCCGAACGTCGATGAGGTGGTGCGGGACCGCGTTGTCTCTCATGGCCTTGTAGCCCTGCACGTCCAGCCGCCGAACCGTGGGGGGTTCATTGGGGTTGTCGATGGCAATCCCACCGTCAGGGCCCGTGTGGAAGTCCAAGGTCATGCCGTTTGCTCGCTCGGCCGTGGAGCGGTCGATCAGTAGGGTCAGGCCGTTGGCCTCAACCTTGAAGTCACCAGGGGCTTCCTCGGACAAACCAAAGCCGTACTCGAAGCGCGGAGAAATCTGCAGGCGAGGCAGGCCACCACCGGGTGCATCCTTCATGGCGGCACGAATGGCGTCCACGAAGGCGTCTGTCGCCGTGATGGAGGGAGGGGTCGGGGGCGTGTATGTGACGCCGAGCAACTGGTGAAGCTCTCCGGACTCGAACATCTGGCTGACGATGTCGGAGCCACCGATGAACTCTCGGTCGACGTAGAGCTGAGGGATGGTGGGCCAGCTGCTGAAGTCCTTGATGCCTTGTCGTATCGCGGGGTCGGCCAGCACATTCACTGTCTCGAACTCGACGCCAATTGACTGCAGCACGCCCACCGCGCGCGCGCTGAAGCCGCACTGAGGCATCTGCTTGTCCCCCTTCATGAAGAGCACGACCTTGTTCTCGCTTACGATGGTTTCGATGGTGGTTTGGATGTCAGACATGGTGTTTCTCCGGTCAGCCCGCGTATCGCGGCAGGGGGCGGTCGGCTCGGACCGACTACCGCTGGGCGGCCCCACGGCAGGCCCACGGTGCGCCTGTCCCTGCTAGCCTCGCTACCTGCTGCCGGGATCGTCCATGGGGGTGTGCCCAGTGCCAAGCCCCCGGTGGACGTCGGGGTGGGGTCAGCCCTGGAGGGCGTTCAGGTGATGCGTGGCCTCTTCTGAATCGGACGCTCTCTTCAGCACATCAAACTGTGTCTGTGCAATGGTCCAGCAGGCGATAGCAATGTCCCGCTCGCCGACCTCTTCGGCGGCCCGAGCCGCCGTACGGGCTGTTGTGGCGATGTCGATATCGACGATGCTCGTCTCTTCGAGGTCCGCTTGAACGAGATGAAGGAACGCCTTGGCCTCCGTCCAGTCTCTGGCGGAGATGCGGCAGACGAGCAGCAACAGACGGCTGAGGCACAGAAGTCCTCGGCGCCGTAGTTTCTCGATGGTGGGTGCGATTTCGTTGAGGCGGGCTTCAGCCTCCAACAGCTTTCCTGCATCGACGAAGGTGGTGCAGAGGTTGATCTTGGCAAACAGGGCCGTCGTGCTACCGCACGAGTCGAACAGGTCTGCCGCGGTGGTATAGGCGCGTTCTGCTCCCGCAAAGTCACCCCGAGACCGCGCAATCTCGCCCATGGTGTTCCACACCGACGCCAAGGGCAGCCGTGCGCCAATGTACTGGTTGCGGATTCGCGCTTCCTCCAAGTAGAACGCGGCGCGGTCGAGCTCTCCGACCTGCACCTTGATCTTTGCCATGTTGTCGTAGCCGGAGGCCACGACCTTCATGTTGCCGGCGGCTTCAGCGGCGAACACGCTCTCTCGTGCGTTCCGGAAGGCCTCCGTCATGTCGCCAATCCGCTGAAAGTTGAAGCAGAGCGCAAGCATTACTTGGGGCAGCTCGGGCACCCGATGCTTGATGGCGACTTCCTTGGCCTCCAGAAGGTGTGTCTTTCCTTCGTCAAGGTTGCCCTGAGAGATTGCGGCGGAGCCGAGCTCTCGAAGCATGATGACGCTGCATGTCCAGTCCTCAAGTTGACGGGCCCAGTCGGCGAGGTGTCGGGCCGTGGTGTGCCTGAGTTCGAGGTCCGCTCGACCCTGTCTATCCAGGAAGTACGTGCAGATCGCAGAGCCTAGAGCGGTCGGCCCTTGCGGATCGACCTCGACAGACTCAAGGATGCCGCACCGGAGTGTGTTGAGGACTCGAGCATGGCCTATTTCTCCTGCTCTTGCTTCGGCGATGATGGCCTTTTGGAGCGGATGAAGGGCTTCCTCTGAGCGTCCGGCACCGACCAGGAGTCGCGCCCAGCGGTTCAAGTGTGCGGGCTTACCGGCGAGGACATCGCTGCAGACCGAAGACCAACGCTCGACGCGCCCCGCGGAACGAGCGTGGTTTAAGAGGGTCTCTCTGAATAGAGCGTGCACAAAAGACCAGTTGCTGAGCGCGTCCTCTCGAGCAATCAGGCGCAGCCGGAGTAGGTCAGACATCAGCGCTTCGGGAGGCTCAAGGCCCGTAGCATCGAGCGCATCCAGCCACTCTCCCCGATCCACCTCGTTGCCGAGCACGGCACCCAGCTCGATGGCGAAGAGCGCTTCATCGGAGTGCACCTCCAGGAGCTCGGACAGGCGTGCCTCCCAGATCGCGAGGAGATTGGACGGTATGGATGCATCGCTATCGGACTTGAGCTCGAAGCCGTCATCCCCCGGGAGCAGGAGTCCCCGCTCCACCCAGTCGCCGACCAGTTGCACAGCAAACTGAGGGTTCCCGCCACACTTGGTCGCGACCTCGGAGGCCAGCCCTGGCTCAAGCCCGAGAAGCTCTGACATCAGGTTTACCTGCTCCGTCCAGTTCAGCGGCTTGAGTCGAATGCGCTCGCACAGGTCATGGGCTTCGAGTTGGTCGAGCAGAGCGTCGGTCTCGCTGCCGCTGATGACATCCTCGGACGAGACCGTGCACAAGATGAGCAACGGGGCCGGTGCCTCAGTCTCGAGGAGGTGGCGCGCAAAGGAGAGGGTGTCCTGACTATGGTGGGCTTCATCGAGCCAGAGAATGTGGGGTCGAACCGAAGCCCAGGCGTGGAGAAAGCGCGTCACCAGAGCGTGCTTCTCGTCACGTCCAGAGATCGAGGACGCTCGTAGAATGTCCGCGCCATGGTTCTGGCCGGTGTCGCTCAATTCAACGAGGCCAATGGCGTCCTCGGCGCTGTCGATGCCGAGTCTGGCGAGGACGGTGCGGGCATGGTTTAGGGCTTCGGTCTTTTCGAGAAAGGAGATGCCCAGCTGCTGTCGCACGATGTGCTCGATTCCCTCGCTTGGGCCTCCCTCTGCCGAGTGGCTGGTGGCGGCCCAAGCGGCACCACCCACTTCGTCGACGCGCTGACAGAACCACTGCGCGACGGTGCTCTTTCCTGAGCCGGAGGCACCCTCAAGGATGACCATTTGCGTCTGTTGGTGCCGAATCACGGCCTTCATGGCCGCCCAGAGTCGATCCCGTTCCTCCTCGCGACCCACCACGCCGGTGGCTCGTATACCGAACATCGCGAGTCCGGCGCCATTGATCTGGAGCCTTCGGCGACGGCCTTTGTCCCAGGAGGAAGGAAACGGGGGGGCGATGCTGACCATTGGGTGGGGAAGTTTCGTTGAAGCTTCGCTCGGCTCGGTTCTGCTCAGACCCATCGGGACTTGGCCGGTCGGCACCCGACGGCTGAAGTACGAGGTGTCTTGGGTGTTCAGCACCAAGGTGTCGAGGGTGGCGGCATGCGACTTTGGTATCGGTGGCGCGCTGTGCTCCGGTTCGTCAAGGCGATTCAGACTGGGCGGGTCTGGTGGCAACAGCTCGGCTCGAAAGACCGGAGGGCCGATGCGGCTCAGCGCCCATGCGGCGTCGGCGGCGCGCCTGAAGCGATGCGTTGGGCGAGGCGCCATCATGGCGGCGATCCAATCGAGGAGGTCCTCGGGCACACCGGTTGCGGGGATAAAGGTGGGAAGCTCTCCAGCCAGGTGTTGGGCGAGGACCTCTGAGACGCTGCCGACATACGGCGGGTCACCGGTGGTGAGCTTCCAGGCCAGTGCACCGACCGCGTAAAGATCAGTCCAAGGGCCGAGCTCTCGGACCTGGTTTCGGATCTGCTCCGGTGCCATGTACGATGGGGTGCCGGTAATCTGCTCGGGTCGGTCGAGAGGCCCTCCTAGTGAGGCATGCGTCTGCATCATGTCGATGGAGTGGGCCAGCCCAAAGTCGGTGAGCTTGATACGTCCCTCGGCGGTGTCCAAGAGCACGTTGGCGGGCTTTATGTCGCGGTGGATGAGGCCCCGTGCATGGGCGTGGGCCAGGGCGTCCAGGACATCGAGCAGAACCTGCTTGATGGTCTCCCATTTCGCGCGGCCGGCGAGGCGTGCGATGGTTCCGCCCGAGACCAGCTCCATGGCCAGCCATGGCGTGCGCGTTGCCGAGTCTTTGGTCTCGATGATCCCATGGTCGTAGACGGCCGTGATGCGCGCATGGTCGAGGCTTGCGGCTGAGCGTACCTCGTCGGCAAATGCGGCATTAAAGGCATTGTCGTGGGCAATGTCCGGGCGGAGAATTTTGACGGCGACGGGATGCTGGTCGACCGCGTGCTGCGCCTCGTAGACCGTCGCCATGCCGCCTCGACCCACGACCGCGCCCAGCGTGAAGGGGCCGACCTTGGAGCCTATCTCGGACATCCTCCGATAGTACACTAGGCTGCAGGCGTTCAGGGCAATGACTCAGAGCCCCAGACGTGGCAGCGTCCATCGCCGTGGGCGAAGCGACTAAGCGAGCCCCGGCTCGGGGCGAAGCTGTTCGAGGTGCTGGGTCGCCTCGGCGATCTCCAACCTCCTCCCTAGGGAGCTGAACTGCGCCAGCGCGAAGGTCCAGGCCTGGATCGCGAAGTCATGGCGCTGCTCAGCCTCGCAGAGCAAGGCTGCTGTACGTGAGGTTGTCGCGATGTCGATGTCGACCATCCCGGTCTCCTTGAGCTCGACCTCCAGCACTCGCAGCCCATGCTGCACGGCGTCCCAGTTCCGAAAGTGGATCTGACAGACCAATCGCAGCAAGGTGATCATCATGGTTAAGCCACGTTGTGACGTGTTTGCAGTGAGCTTCTCGACTTCCACGAGCATGCCCTCGGCCTCAGGGAATTTCCCAGCATCGACATAGGTCGTGGCCAGGTTCAGCTTGCTGAAGAGGAGTGTGTTTGAACCGGTTGCCTCAAACATCTCTATGGCCATGAGGTAGGCCTGCTCGGCCGTCTCCAGGTCGCCCTTTGAGCGGGCGATCTCTCCCTTGGTGTTCCAGTCTGAGCCGATTGAATTTCGGGCACCTGCAAGCTGAGACCGTAGCTGTGCCTCCTCGATCAAGAAGGACGCAACATCCAGCTCGCCGGCCTGAAACTTGACCCTGGCCAAGAAGTTGTACCCTCTTGCGACCTGGTGCAGGTTGCCCCTTTGCTCGGCCTCAAGGGTGGCGTCGCGTGCATACTGGAGCGCTTGAGTGAGGTCACCCTGTCTCAGGCAGAAGAAGCACATGGCGAGCATCGAATCGACCAAGGCGTCCAGTCGATGCTCCTTCTCCGTCTGAATGGCTTCCGTCATACACGTTTTGGCTGTCTCGAAGTCACCCAGGCTGATGTAGTCGTTTCCCATCGCTCGCTTCAAGTACGCGATGGCCTCCCATTGCTCGAGCCGCTCGGCCCACGCGAGCAGCTCTTTCGCCTCCCCCAGGTTCGCCACGGAGTCTCGGGTCGATCTACGCTTGATCATGTAGCGCCCATACTGGGAACCAAAGCTGACGTTGCCTCGCGGATCAACGGTCATAGTGCTGACGATCTGGTCACGGAGGTCCATGAGCGCCTTCGAGCGCCCCGACTCTCCTTTGTACGTTTCATGCCTGACGGCCGAGAGCAATGGCTTGAGTGCCTCCTGAGAACGGTCAGCGGCCACGAGGAGGCGCGCCCACCGAGCGACTCGAGCGACATCGTCTTGAATCACGTCTGCACAGATGGATGACCATCGGACCAGCCTCCCTTTCGCCTCGGCGTGCTTCAGTACCGTCTCCCTAAATAGGGCATGGACGAAAGACCAGCCGCTCAGAGCATCCTCGCGGAGCACGAGCCGGAGCCGAAGAAGGTCAGAGATGAGGGTGTGCGGGATGTCGAGGCCCGCCTGATCGAGTGCGTCTGCCCACTCATCGCGGTCCACGTTGTTTCCAAGCACGGCGCCGAGCTCAATGGCCCAGAGGGCTTCGTCCGAGTGGTGCTCGATGATGTCTCGAAGACGGGCCTCCCACACGCTGAGGAGGTTGGCCGGTACCGAAGCGTCGCATCCCTTCTTGAGCTCGAAGCCGTCGTCTCCCGGCACCAAAAGGCCTCGCTCGACCCAGTCTCCGACGAGCTGGACGGCAAACTGAGGGTTGCCCCCGCACTTGGCGGCGACCTCGGAGGCAAGCCCCTGCTCGAGGCCGAGAAGCTCACTCATGAGGTTGACCTGCTCCGCCCACTCCAGGGGAGGTAGCCTCACCCGCTCCGCGTTTGGGCCGTCGACCAGCGCGTCGACTCGTGCCTCCATGTCGCTGCCGGCGGTGAGGTCTTCTGTCGAGACTGTGCCCAGAAGCATGATGGGGGCCTGCACCTCGTGGTCGAGGAGGTACCTCACGAGCGCCTGCGCCTCGAGGCCGTGATGGATTTCATCGAGCCACAAAATCTGCGGGCGGACTCGCGCGAGCGCATGGAAGAAGCGCGTCATGAGCGCGAACCTCTCGTCTTGGCCCGAGAACACCACGCTCACGCCCGGATCGTCGTCAACATCCCCCGACAGGTGACTGAGTTCAACCAGTCCCGCGGCGTCGTCTCGGCTGTTCAAGCCGAGCCGCAGGAGCATTGTTTGGACATGCTCGATCGCTTGATTCCGGCTCAATCCAGAGATTCCCAGTCGACGCCGAAGCATCGAGCTCAGCCCCTCGCCTGGCCCGCCTTCGGCTGTGTGTGGGCAGCCCGTCCAGATGCCGTTTCCCACCTCGTCAACGCGCTGGCAGAACCACTGAGCGACCGTGCTCTTGCCCGATCCAGACGCGCCCTCCAAGAGAACAAGCCGTGAGCGCTGGCCTCGAACGACGGCCTTCATGGATGCCCAGAGTTGGTCGCGCTCTTGCTCGCGGCCCACTACTCCGGTGGCGCGGACACCATAGAGCGCGAGTCCTGCACCGTGGATGTGAACCCGCCGACGACGATGCTTGTCCCAGGAAGACGGAAAGGGCGGTCGGAGGTGCACCAGAGAGGAAGGGGCCCGGCTGATGGCCTCCGGTGAGCCCAGAACCTCGGCCGCTGGCGTCGGAATCAACAGGGTCTGAATCTCTCG
>CAZKOI010000163.1:0-7718 GCA_964554315.1 uncultured Enterobacterales bacterium
ACGCCGATGCGGACGCCGACGCCGATGCGGACGCCGACGCCGATGCGGACGCCGACGCGGATGCTGACGCCGACGCCGATGCGGACGCCGATGTTGATGTGGCGGGCACCTACGAAGGGACCTGGACGCTAGAGCTCAGCACCATGCTGGGAGGCGATGTCTGTGAGGGGCCGGTGACCATTACCGTGTCACCCGGTGAGGAACCTGAGGCCATGCTCGATGCCGAGTGCTCGTTCCCCGACGGGGCGTGGGTCGACTCGCTCATCTCCCTCGGACTGGTGGATTCGCTTGGTCCTTACGGCGGCGAGGTCGAGGGGGCGCTCGATGGGACATCCTCCGTCTCGGGGGTTCTCGAGGTTGACCTGACGGGTGGGGAGTCGCTGGCCATCCCTTGGTCTGCCGACTTTGGGCCTGGAGGTACGCTCTCTGGATCTCTCGAGGGCGAGGAGTCGGTCACCGTCGACATCATTGGCTCTCTTGATATCGGCTACGAGGTCGAGCTCACGGCCACCAAGGTCGACTAGGCTCAGTCGACGGCAAGCGGGGGGAGCGGCGGCGTCCAGCCGTCGCCCTCCGTGTCGACGAAGAAGCCTTGTGAGGCGGCCCATGGGCGTACACCGGGGTAGACGGGCGACATCGGGGTGTCGCCGGTCACGGTGAGTACGTAGACGGCGTCTGCCATTGGCGACAGCGTGACCTCGGCATGGTTGTCCACGATGTCGATCGTCAAGGTCTCGGTTCCGTTCTCCCAGACGTGGAGGGTGTCGACTTGGATCCAACTGGGAGTGCGCACCTCGACTGCCAGGTCGACCGGGCCGGTGTATGTCCGACCGGGAGCCCATTCACCGTCGATCGTGGGGACGACCAGCGGGCCCAAGCTCACGATGGTCCCGGCTGTGCGGATGGCTTCTCGGACGTGATCATTGGTGAAGGCGCTCGGCGACTCCACATCGAGCGGCACCCATGTCCGGTTGGGACCGACCCCGCCGAGATGGGAGTGAGAGTCCGAGACGCCAACCGGTGTGGGGCTCAGGCCCCGGCTGAGCAGGTCGAGGTAGTACGGAAACACGGTGCTGTAGTTCCCATCGTTCAGGAGCTCGACGGCCTCAAAGTCGTCGGCCCAGCGGTCCGGTATGCCGACCGTGCCCTCGGCAGGACGATAGTTGGCATTGGAGAACAGACCGCTTGATCCGGTGGGGTGGTTGGCCTGTACGATGACGTCGCCATCAGAGGCCATCGCTCGGATGTGCTCGTAGAGCTCGGCGGTGGTCTCCCAGGTCTCAAGGAACGTCCTCGACCACAAGAACGCCCCACCATTGGTCTCCTCGGGTACCGACTCCAGCGGGTAGGCGTTGTGGTGGCCGCGACGGGTTGGGCTGACCTCGTCGGCCACGACGCTCACCAGGTGTCCATCGAGGCCCAGCGGCTCCAGCAGTGGGCGGTAGTCCACCACGTGGTCGTGGTCGGTGCCGAAGTGAACATCAATGCCGTGCGCGGCGTGAACGGTGAGCCGGCCAGACATGGGGATAGAACCGTCGCCGCTCGGTGCAGCGTGGCTGTGCGGATCGAGAGACCAGAAGCCACCTCGATCGACCGACTCATCGAGGCTGGCCGTGATGAGGTGATCCGCTCCGCTCGCGACGCTCACGTCCTCGACGTGCGCCTCGTAAGTGGGGCCGCGTGCGACCACGACCCGGTAGGTGCCGGGCTCAACGGGAACCTCACCTTCGCCGTCCCGCAGGTACAGATAGGCCATGCGACCTGAGGGTCGACTCGGCGTGACGTTGGGCACGCTCTGAGCGGGATCGCCATCGGCAAAGTCTACTCGGACCATCGCCGGTCCTCCGTCCTCCACCTGTACTCGAATCAGCGCAGGGGTCTCGAGCTCGAAGCTCATGTCCTCGGAGACGGGCTGAGGCTGAGACACTCCGTGCCCCGCAGGAAAGGGGATCGGCAGTGCTCCGGAGGCCATACTCGCGAGTGCCGCCTCGCGAATCGGGGGTGCATTGTACGGACCCAGCCACCCTGCGCCAGACGATCGGTCATAGTAGACGCCCTTCCCTCGGGCCTCGGCCACCGCCGTTACGGCCTCGCCTGCGGGGACCTCTGCCGAGAACCGGCCGGACTCATCCGTGTGCGCCACGGTGATGGGCAAGCCGTCGCCATTTAAGATGTGAATCCGCACGCCCTCTACGGGACCGTCGCCGCTGGTGACGCTGCCTCCAACGGTCTCCGTGGACTCGCCGCGCTCAGCATACCAGTCGTCCGTGATGCGGCCCATGTCGCTGCCGACACCGATGTAGCGCGACCAGGACACCACGTCGCCGTCATTGATGGTCACGTTCTCGGTCGTCCCGAGAATGAGCGGTCCGAGCTCGAACAGCGTCTCGAGCACGGGGCTGGTCACGAACGCGCCCCGGTCCGCGCCCTCCAGGATCGCCACCGCGATCTCGTGGCGATGCCCAAGGATGGCGCTCCAGCCGTAGGAGGAGGGTACGTCACCGGTGAATCCTGCCAAGTGCTGGTAGGGGTCGGCGACATCAGCGCTCGTGAACATGAACTCGGTCAGCTGAACCGTGGTGCTCTCATCGCCCCACTCGATGTCGGTGTTCACCTGGAGCAGGTGCGACCCGGGCTTGAGGATGTAGTCGGTCGTGATGGCCATGGTTCGATCAGCGATGAGGCTAGGCGCCTCGAGCGTACCGGTCATGATCGTCAGCGGCGCGGTTCCACCAATGGCGCGAACGTGAGCAGGCTCACCATTCTGTCCGTCATTGATCACCTCGACCGACTCGGCCACAAACATGCGACCGAGGCCGACCATGATCGACGCATCATCGATGAGATCCTGACCGATCTGTCCGTCGGGTCGCACGATGTCGGCGTCGACCAGCGAGCCCCCGTACTCGACGTAATTTTGGCTCGGACCCGCAGCCTCGATGATGAACTGGACGCGGTCGTTGTAGATCTTGATGTCCCCCGGCTCTCCCTCGGCGGCCGCGCCACCGAAGAGGGCACGCTCGTCGGTGACAACCCCCGCACGGCTCTCGTCAGCACTCAGGCGCTCCGTAAGATCCGGTGGGCTGCTCCCAGAGTCCGTGGAGGAGGACTTTGAGTCCGACCCTCCGCAGGCCAGGAGAAGGACGAGGGGTGCGGCAGACAAAGAGATCGTGTGTTGCATAGGTTCCGATTAGTCGAGATGATGGGTGGCGCCCAGGGGTTCCTATGGAAATATCAGCGCTTGAGACGCCCGCACTGCTCCTCGACTGGGACAGAGTGAGCGCCAACTGTGCGAACATGGCGGATCGCGCGCGTCGGCTCGGTGTCCGGCTTCGGCCGCACGTGAAGACGCACAAGTGTGCCGAGATTGCAGCGCTCCAGGTGGGGGAACACTTTGGCGGGATCACTGTCTCAACCCTCGCCGAGGCCCGGGCGTTCAAGGCATCGGGCTTTCATGACATCACACTGGCGGTGCCCCTGGCGCCCGAGCGGGTGGCTGAGGCGGCGGACCTGGGGTTGAACCTGTTGGTTGACAGCATGGAGGGCGTGGAGGCCATCGAATCGCTCGGCCGAACGGAGCCTGTCGCGACTTTTCTCAAGGTGGATTGCGGCTACGGACGTGCAGGTGTGGTGCCGGGAAGTGTTGAGGCGCTGGCCTTAGCGGAGCGCCTACACCGCAGCTCTTGCACGGAGTTTCTTGGCGTTCTGACTCACGGTGGTCATAGCTATGACTGCGTGGGCGCAGACCAGATCCGTCGGGTGGCTGAGCAGGAGCGCGATGCTGTGGTGGGGTTTGCGGCTACCTTGCGAAGCCGCGGCGTGCCGTGTCCAGAGGTGAGCGTGGGCTCCACGCCGACCATGATGCACGTGGAGTCGCTGGAGGGGGTCACCGAGATCCGGCCTGGGAACTACGCGGTCTTCGACGCCTTTCAGGCGGCGATCGGAAGTTGCTCGGTTGATGATGTGGCGGTGAGTGTCTTGGGGACGGTAATCTCCGCGCACCCCGATAGAGCGATCCTCAACCTGGGTGCGCTCGCGCTCTCAAAGGATGCGGGGCCCGTTCATGTTGACCCTCACTGTGGCTATGGCTTGGTCTTCGACGAACTCGGCTGCCCGATGCCGAGTCTTCGGCTTGTCAGCCTGAGCCAGGAGCACGGTAAGCTTCGAGGCTCGGGGGTTGAGCGGCTTAGGGTCGGGGATAGGCTTCGGGTGGTGCCGAACCACAGCTGTCTGACCATGGCTTGCTTTGACACGGCGGTGAGGGTGTCAGGCCAACAGATCCTAGGGACGATCTCGCCGTGCAGGGGGTGGTGACGAGCCATTGAGTCGAGCCCACTGGCGCTGGCGCCACATCCAGGCGTAGATGGCCGCTTGGCTCGCCCGGTAGAGCATCATTGCGCCCCACATCCAGACCAGTCCGAGCCCCAGGATCGGCCCGAAGAGATAGGCGAGCGGCAACCCAATGCCCCACTGAAGCGTGGTGCCCACCACCATGACGGGACGGCTGTGCCCCGCACCATAAAGGGCATTGAGGAGAACGAGTCCGACAGCGTCTATGGCCATGGTGGCGCCGACGAGGCGCAGCGCGGGCACCGCCAGAGCGATGGTGGTCGATTCCTGCAAGAAGAAGCCAAGGAGCCCCTCGGGTAGCGCCAGCATGGGGAGGCCCATGAGGCCCAGGGTGAGCGCCCCGAGTTTCACCACGTCCCAGCCCCAAGCCTCCGCATCGTCGATGTCATCCCGCCCCAGCGCTTGTCCGACCAATGAGGCGGCGACAAAGCCAAAGGCCAGCCCAGGAAGCACGGCGACCAGAGTGACCGTCAGGAGGACGTTGGCCGCTGCGAGCGGGGCGGTACCCGTCAGGCCCACGATCCACATCAGGGCCGTGTACCCCGTTGCCATGAAGAACTGAGCCAGCGATGCGGGGAGAGCGACCCGCACCAACGCCGCCAAGTCGGCAATGGATGGGCGCCGACACAGAAACCCGCTCGGTATGGCCCGCTGGAGGCCGAGGATGAGGTAGGTGACCGACGCCACATAGGTCGAGGCGGCGCTGGCGATGGCGGCGCCCTCTGTGCCGAGAGCGGGAGCGCCCAGTCGTCCGTAGATCAGGACCCAGTTGAGCAGCAGGTTGCAGAGATGGCTGATGACCAGCGTGCTCATGTACAGCTTGGGCTGGTTGATGCCGTTCCAATACCCTCGGAAAGAGAAGTTCATTCCGACGCCGAGCGCAGCCATGAGACGCCACTGAAAGTACGGTACCGCCTGTTCGCTGACTGCAGGATCGTCGACGAGCAGAGAGAAGAGCGCGGGAGCGAGCTCATGGAGCGCGGCCATCCAAGGCACCGCCCAGATTGCCGCGATCAGGAGTCCGCCGTTGAGTGCCACGGCGAGGGTCTCATGGTGTCCCGCCCCGAACCGGCGAGCCGTGATCGATTGAACACCGGCGCTGAGCCCCATGATGAGGCTCATGGCCATGAAGTTAGCAAACCCCCCGATCCCCGTCGCAGCGAGTGCCACGTCACCGAGGGAGCCCACCATGGCCGTATCGACCACGTTGAGCAGGTTCTGGCTGACCATCCCGCCGATGATCGGAAGCCCGAGGGTGACGATCTGGCGGCGACGTTCTTTCGCGGGGAGGATGGCCATCGTTGGACGCTCTCTGGGGGGGGGCGCCTAGCTCCCGCATCTATCGAGACCTGGACGCAGAAGAGCCCGCCCGTCCAGCCGACGAGCGGGCCCTCTTGTTCATGCGCTTACGCCCGAACGTACTCGAAGTCGAAGGGCTTCCCGTTGATCCCGCGACGGGGGGCCGCGATCCAGTTCGCGACCTGACCTTGCTGGTGCACGGGGGTCATCAGGCTCTGGACGTAGGCACGGTCGTCGTCAGTGGGCAGCCAATCTTCCTTGTTGGCCTCCCATGTGGCGTCGTCGATGAGGTTGCCCTTAGGGTCAAACTGGTAGTCGGCGTACTGACCTTGGCGTCGGAAGAATCGAGTCGAAGGAAGCGAGAACTCGAAGTCCGTGATGCCTTCGTCTTTAACGGCCTTGTTCCAGCGCCGCAGAACGCGGTGACAGTCCTCCGCATAAGAGTCGCGAAGCTCCTCGTTCATGCAGTTTCGTAGGTCGTACTCTTTGTCGACCAGCTTTCCGTTCTCGACGGTCGGCACGGTGCGGGTGGCACCGAGGCAGTTGTGGTCTTCGTAGTCCTTCGACTCCCGCCAGCGACCCTTGACGCCGCTGGCGAAATAATCGGCGGCGTTGGTGGAGACCTCCGCACCGAAGAGGTCGAGGCTGTAGCCATACCAGTGGTTGATCCACTTCTGGATGGTCGGGAGGTCGATTCCACCCTGCGCCCGAGCATCTTGGTTGGAGTCGAGCTTCATGAGCTGGCAGGCGCGCCTCATGACCCGCTCAAGTCCGAGCTCTCCGACGGAGAGATGGTGTGCCTCCTCGGTGAGCATGAATCGGCAGGTGCGGCTCATCGGGTCGAAGGCGGACTCGGCCAAGGAACCCAGCTGATACTTCCCGTCACGGTCGGTGAACATGGCGAAGCTGAAGAAGGTCAGCCAGTCGGTGCAGGGTTGATTGAAGGCGTCGAGGATACGCGGCTTGTCATCATCGCCAGAGCGCCGGGCCAGCAGCTCGTCGGCCTCGTCTCGTCCATCGCGACCGAAGTAGGCCTGGAGCAGGTAGACCATGGCCCACAGGTGGCGACCTTCTTCGACGTTGACCTGGAACAGGTTTCGGGCGTCCATCAGCGAAGGCGCACAGTCTGCCAGCCAACGCTGCTGCTCCACGCTGGCGGGCTCGGTGTCGGCCTGGACCACGATGATGCGCTTGAGCATGTTGCGATACTCGCCCGGAACTTCGTTCCATACCGGCTTTCCAGCGTCATCTCCGCAAGCAATCGTGCGGTTCTCTTCGGGATCGGCAAGAAAGATGCCCCAGCGGTAGTCGGGCATCTTCACGTGACCGAACTGGGCCCACCCGCCAGGCTCGGTCGAGATGGCGGTGCGGAGGAAGATCTCGTTGTTCTGAAAGACCTGGGGACCAACCGACTGCCACCAATCGAGGAAGGCCGGCTGCCACTTCTCGAGGGCGCGCTGAAGGCGCTTGTCCGAGGAGAGGTTGACGTTGTTCGGAATGCGTTCGTCGTAGTTGATGCCAGCCATCATGTTCTCCTGAAGTCAAAGACGGGCCGCTCGGGGTGGCCGTAGAGGGTGAGTGCTCCCCGAGCGCCGACGGCGTTGGGGCGTTGAAAGATCCAGTTTTGCCAGGCCGAGAGGCGTCCGTAGATCTTCGTCTCGGCAGTCTCAGAACCGCCAAACCGAAGGTTCTGTTCCATCCCCGTGAGAGCGTCGGGGCTGAGGCTCACGCGCTCCTCAATGGCGATGCGCACCTCGTCATCCCAGTCAATGTCGTCGAGGGAAGCGGTAACGAGACCCATGTCCTCGGCTTCCTCGGCATCGATAGGACCATCCGCGTCATGCGCCGCGGCCACAGCATCGGGCTCCCCGGGGAACCGTGCCTGCAGTCGAGTCATGCCGTTGGCCATGGGGAAGACGCCCTTGTTGGCGGCGCTCAGCGTGATGGTGTTCTCGCCGTCATCATCCATGAACATGTAGGTTCGGTCGGAGCTCAGCGCGAGCTCGAACAGGATGCCGACGAAGCAGTGTCCCGTCTCCACGAGGGCGAAGGTTGACTTGGCCATGTTG
>CAZKOI010000164.1:0-7706 GCA_964554315.1 uncultured Enterobacterales bacterium
GCACCTCGCGCTGCGTGGACGCGCATTCTTCGTGGTTCAGACTCCGGACGGCCAGGTCCTCCAGCGGGCTGGGAACTTTCGGATGGACAATGAGGGGCAGCTCGTCAATCAAAAGGGACAGCCCGTCTTGACGGATGCGGGACCCCTCGAGATTCCGGACCGTGAACGGATTGTGATTGATAAGCAGGGAGTGGTTCGGACTGAAGAGGGAGGGGAGCTGGGTCGCCTTCGCTTGGTGGATGCCGATGCCATTAGCCCCATCGGTAGCGGCCAGTGGCGCGCAGACGGGGACCTCAGGGAAGTCGATGACTCGGTGCAGGTCTTGCAGGGATCGCTCGAGAAGTCCAACGCCGACCCTATCCGCGGAATGATCGAGCTGGTCGAAGCCAGTCGGTACTTTGAGGCCTACCAGCGTGCCATGCAGACCAGCGATCAGCTGGATGGCCGCTCCAACGAATTGATGAGGAAGTCACGATGAAAGCCCTGTACAGCGCTGCGACCGGCATGGCCGCTCAGCAGATTCAAATCGACACCATTGCGAACAACTTGGCCAACGTGTCTACCAACGGGTTCAAGAAGACCCGTGTGGCATTTGAGGACCTCGTCTATGAGAACATTCGCACGGGCGAAGCCAGCGCAGAGTCGAAGCGGCCTGGGCAGCTGGAGATTGGGTCCGGCTCTCGAGTCATCGCGACCCAGCGAGACTTCTCACCGGGCGCGATTAGCCAGACCAATGGCCAGCTCGATGTGGCCATTCAAGGGCGAGGATTCTTCGTGGTTCAGACGCCCGACGGAAACGAGCGCTACACCCGTGTCGGTGCCTTTAGCGTCAACCAAGACTCGGAGTTGGTCACCCAGCAAGGTCACCCGGTAAACCCCGGCGTTACGATTCCAACCGATGCCCAGGAAGTCATCATCGGCGAAGACGGCACAGTACAAGTTCGCTTCAATGACTCGACTGAGGCCACTACGGTAGGCACGATCGAGGTTGTGGACTTCAACAACCCCAACGGAATGAAGGCGCTCGGCGGAAACCTATTTGCGGCTACATCGGAGTCGGGTGAGCCCATACCAATGGAGACGGCCGATGGTCTCGTGCTGAAGCAGGGATTCCTCGAGGGCTCGAACGTCGACATCGCCGAAGAACTCATCAGTATGATCATGGCGCAGCGGTCATTCGAGGTCACCAGCAAGGCCATTGAGTCTGCCGACGAGACCATGCAGGTCGTCAACCAGATGAAGCGGTAGTGTCATGATGACGAGCTTGTTCACCCTGTTAATGTCGAGCCTGCCTGCACACGCGGACGCATCCGCTTCGGTGCTGGATGCTGTTCGAGCGCACGTCGCCACGGTGACCGGACGCAGCGAGGCCGATGTCGAGGTGACCGAGCTGAACTTCGAGGTGCCAAGCGACTGCGGTTCAAGTCCCACTGCCGAGGTTGAGAGCAATCCGGGTGAGCGCTTCAGAGGTCAGACGTCGTTTAGGGTCCGACTCACCGAAGGCCTACGTCCATGCGGTCGTTTCTCTCTCTCGGCACGTGTTGGCATCTGGGAAGAGGTGCCAGTGGCTGCGGAAGCTCACACGGCCGGCGATGCGATTTCGTACACTGTTGGTCGCGTCAAGCAGAGCGATCTCAGGAGCGAACCCGTCGACCTTGCTTCGGGTGACTGGATTGCCTCGAGAGCGTTGGTCCGAGGACAGCCGATCACTCACAGGGTGGCCAGGCGCAAGCCAGCCGCTGCCACGGGAGACGCAGTCTCCATCATTGCAGAGTTTGGGGCCTTGACCGTCAAGGCAGAGGGAAGGATGCTCGCACACGCCTACATTGGCGACCGTGTGAGGGTCTCCAACACGGCCACCGATACCGTGGTCCAAGGAATTTTGGTTGCACCGGGAGTGGTGCGCACCGGAGGTCGACGATGAAACTGTTTAGAACACTTGCGGCGTGTCTGCTTGGCTTGATCATGGGGCCCATGGCGGATGCCAGTGGTCGAGACACGGCACCCATTCCGCCACCGGTGAGCAGTCCCCCGGTCGCTCCGGCGCCCTCGGTGCCAGGGAGCCTATGGAGCGAGGTGGGTGCGCGGTCGCTCGTAGGCATGAACGGCAACGCACGACGAGTGGGTGACCTCATCACCGTCTACATCGACGAGAAGACGATCACTGAACTGAGCGCGGAGACGGGCACGAAGCGCCAGAGCGGAATGCAGGGCAAGCTGGGCAGCTTCTTCGGTCTCGGGAAGCAGATAACCAAGAACAACCAAGGAAACCTTGGCGGTGGTTTGGGCTACGAGACCGAGTCAAAGCATGGCTTTGAGGGGCAGGGGACGACGAGTCGGGCGGGCACACTCCAAGGACGCTTGACCTGCCGAGTTCTGGAGGTCATGCGAAATGGGAACCTTAAGGTCTGGGGCTACAAGCAAGTCCGGTCCAATCGAGAGACTCAGTATCTGGTGGTGGAAGGTCTCGCGCGCCCGCTCGATATTGCCGCAGACAACACCATCCAGAGCTCTCTGCTAGCCGAAGCGAAGATCGAGTTTAATGGTGCTGGAGTGGTGGGCGACAAGCAAGGTCCTGGAGTCGTCCATCGTGCCGTTGATCACGCCTGGCCGTTCTAGCGTCGGGCTGAGACCAGGTACGGCGGCCGCTGAGCCTGAGACTCAAGCGGCCGCCGCTACGTTTGGGGGGGGGCTTACTGTCAGGACGAGACGGGGTTTTTGGACGGGTACGCTAAAGATCGTCGTCCAGTGTCCGAATGGGGGTCGAATCGATTCGACTGGAGCTGTCATGTTTCGTCTCTTGCTTGCTTGTATGGTGTTCTCAATCTCCGGGTCAGCCCAGGCGGCTCGGATCAAGGACATCGCGAGTATCTACGGTGTCAGGGACAACGCAGTCTTTGGCTACGGACTGGTCACAGGTCTAAATCGTACGGGCGACTCACGGCGTAATGAGGCCACCATTCGCACCCTCGCCAACCGGCTTCAGGGTCTTGGTGTCACGCTGCAGACGGATGACATCATCTCTCGGAACGTGGCGGTTGTAATGGTGACGGCGCGTATTCCCTCGACTGCACGTCCGGGGCATCGTGTCGACATTGAGGTCAGCTCCACGGGTGATGCAAAGAGCCTGGAGGGCGGGGTGCTTCAGTTGACTCCTCTGTACGCCTCGGATGGTCGGGCTTACGCTTCGTCTCAGGGGCCCGTCGTGATCGGCGGCTTCTCGGCTGAGGCGGGGGGTGAGTCGACGCGTAAGAATCACCCTACAACGGGTCGAATTCCACGAGGTGCCACGGTGGAGCTCGACAATCCGCACCGGATGGATCTCCTGAGCGCGGAGAGCATTGACTGGCTGATTCATGACCCCGACTTCACCACCGCGAAGCGCATGGCCGATGCTATCAATGAGTCTCTCGGTGACAAGGTGGCCACCGCGTTCGACGACGGAATGGTTCGAATGGCGATTCCTGACGCGGAAGACACGTCCGCAATTGCCGTCTTGTCTCAGATTGAGCTGGTCGAGCTAGAGGTCGATGCGCCAGCCCGCGTGGTCGTGAATGAGAGGACAGGAACCGTTGTGATGGGCGCTAATGTCCAGGTCTCGGCGGTTGCGGTTGCCCATGGTGGACTCTCGATCGAGGTTCAACAAGACAACGAGGTGAGCCAGCCAGGTGCCCTCTCAGGAGGGAGCAGCGTGGTGACCCGGGACTCGCGAATCGTAGCCGAAGAAGAGGAGGGGAGGCTGACCATGCTCGAGGGCGTCACCATCGGGCAGCTGGTCGCTGCGCTCAACTCCATGGGCGTGAAACCGCGTGACCTCATCCAGATCATGCTCACGATTAAGGCTGCAGGGGCCCTGCAGGCTGAGATTGCCTCGCTGTGAGCATAAAGACGCTGAGCGGGCCCGATGCCCTCGCCCTCCACCAGCTCGACAGCTCGGGTTCGGATGCGATCCGAATGTCGAAGGACCAAATGGAGGCCGCTAAGGCCTTTGAGTCCTACATGATCGAGATGATGGTCAAGGAGATGAGGAAGACCATTCCGGATGGAATGTTCTCCGGCGAATCTACCGAGATCTTCTCTGGCCTCTTCGACCAAGAGATCTCTAGGCGGATTGCGGAGACCGGAGGCTTTGGCTTCGACGACATCATGGGGCAAGCCATGGGGGCCGGCCGGTCCGAGACCCAAGCGCCCTCTTTGCTTCCTCTCTCGTTGCCTGTTCACAGCCCGACCCATCACGGCCATGACCACGCGCACGATGACTCCGAGCTGCCCGTTGACGGGACGATAACGTCTAGGTTTGGGAGGCGATCTGACCCCTTCCATGGCAAGAAGCGTCAGCACAAGGGCCTCGACATTGCGGCGCCCGAAGGAACTCCAATTCATCCCATCAGGCCAGGCACGGTGGTGTCCTCGGGTGAGAGGGGAGGGTTCGGCAACGTCGTCGTTCTCGACCATGGCGACGGGACCACCAGTCTGTACGCTCACTGCAGCGAGCTGCTGGTCAAGAAGGGTGACCAAGTCAAGCGAGGCCAGGTCATCGCGACCGTAGGATCGACGGGGCGGTCAACGGGACCCCACCTTCACCTTGAGGTTCATCGAGATGGCAAGGCGGTCGATCCGATGGCAGAGTTGAAGCGGTCGCTTCAAAGCAACGATTCTTTGGCGAGAAGGTGAGAAAATGAAACTTTTTCTTCAGAAACCCCCGATCTCGGCCGATGTAGGAATGCGGAGGAAAGGCTCATGAAAATTCAGGGCTCGCATCCGCTGTATCGTCTGGTGTCGACGTCCGGCACCCAGGCGGGCCAGCGAACAACCGGAAAGTCTTCGGTCCAAGACACCCAGGTCCAGCTCAGTGGGGAAGCCCAGTGGATGCAGGAGCTAAAGGGTGCACTGGATGACATCCCGGATGTTCGCACGGAAGAGGTTGAACGCGCTCGTCAGGACATCAAGAACGGTGACCTGGGGAACACGGAAGACCTCGAGAATGCAGTCAATGCCTTGATGCATGAGATCTGATGGAACGTTCCCTTGCCTCTGTTCTGACGGAGACGCTCGAGGCTGCCCAAGCGCAGCTCGTGGCGGCCCGACAGCTCGACCCTGAGCGCCTTGCCGATGCAACGGCCAGTCGCCAGGACCTCCAATTCGAGCTGGAGATCATACAGAGCCGAGCAGCAGTGCAAGTGGACGAGGAGATTGCGGAAGTCATTCGCGATCTTCGAGAGACAGATCAACGGTTGATGAGTGTGTTGGGGGCGGCCAACTCCGTGTTTAGGAGTGTGCTGCAGCCGAACAACTCGCCGACCTACGGCGCATCGGGGCGAATCCGTGAGCGCTGAGCATGTCTATTCGTACCCTCCACATTGGACGGACAGGTCTTAAGGCCGCCGCTTACGGCGTCGATGTTGCAGGCCAAAACGTCACCAATGCCAGCACAGAAGGGTACGTTCGCCGGCGGCTCGTGCAGCAGACTCGCGTTCCGCATCGGAACGAACACGGCGTGTTTACCGGCCAGGGTGTCACGGCGACGGCGATTCATCGAGACATTGACCGCTTCGCAACCGAGCGATGTTTTGAGGCACTCGGTGACCAGTCGATGGCGTCGACCGCGCACGAATCTCTCGCCGTCGTGGAGGCAAACTTCCGCGAGGGTGACACGGCGTCGATAGCCGACCGACTGGATCGCTTCTTCGACGCTGCGACCGAGCTCACGAGTGAGCCCAGCGATCATGGCCTGCGCCTCGCCATGCGGGATGCCGGCCAAGACCTTGCCGAGGCCGTCAGCCGTGGAGGCAAGTCGATGCTTGACTCTATCCGACGGGTCGAAGATCGGATCAAGGACGAGATTGAAGGCATCAACACTGTCATCAACGACATTCGTGTCCTCCATAAGCAGATCTCGGATTCCGACTCTGTAACGGGACCTGCAGACCTAATGGACGCCCGCGACGCACTCACGGAGAAGCTTGCGCAGAAGATTGGTGTCGGAGTTGACTACCAGGCGAATGGTCAGCTGACCCTCATGGTGGGTGGACATGCCCTCGTGCAAGAGGTCCATGTCCGTGAACTCAGCACGGACGGTGACCCGGGCCAACTAAGCGTGAAGCTCTCGGTCGACGATGGAACCGTGACAGTGGACTCCGACCTGAAGGGTGAGCTCGGTGGATTGCTCCGGGCTCGTGACCAAATGGCGACCACACTGGCCGCGCTCGATCAGTTTGCGGAAGACTTCGTCGATGAGATTAATGCCCAGCACTCGGGCGGGTTTGACGCATCGGGAATTCCCGGTCTCGACTTCTTTACCATTCCCGCCGCGTCGACCAACGCCTCGATTGATATGACACTCGATAGCGCGCTGGCGGCCGATGCCGGTCTTATTGCTGCGGCAGGTTCGCCCTCGGCAGAGGTGGGTGACGGCGAGAATCTCCAAGCGATCATCGATGTCGAGAGCTCAAAGATGTTCGCCGGCGGAACCAAGAACTCGAGGGAGTTCGTGGCCTCCATCTACAGCGATCTCGGAAACGCCATCGTCGGCTTTGAGGTCGACGCCTCGACCCACAGCGCGATCGTCGATGACCTAGTTTCGCTAAAGGATGCCAACAGCAAGGTCGATTTGGATGAGGAAGCTGTAAGTCTGATTCAGTATCAGGCGGCCTATCAGGCAGCAGCTCGAGTGGTCACCGCGGCGGATGAACTGCTCAATGAACTCATGGCGACGGTTCGATAGATGATTCGTACAACCTGGCACGGAAGAATGGATGCGCTGGCTCAGTCGGCTCAGTCGATGGGTAGTCGCATCGCGAAGCTCAACGAAGAGGTGTCGACGGGCAAGCGGATCAATCGCGCCAGCGATGACCCCGGTCGAATCTCACAACTGCACAACGTGCGTCAGCAGCTGAACAACCAGGGCATCTATAAGAAGAATGCGACGCAGGCGGAGCAGTTGCTGAATGTGGCGGACACCGCTCTCAAAGACCTGCACACTACGCTTAGCGAGACCCGAGAGCTTGCGGTTCAGTTTGCGAACGAGGTGTACAACGGTGACCAGCGGGCCGAGGCGGCCACGGTGAGCCAGTCGCTCTTTGATAGAGCGTTGAGTCTGGTGAACACTCAGTTTAACGAGCGATACATCTTCGCGGGTACGGCCTATGACGGCGAAGCTTATGACTCGACCGGTACCTATCGGGGAGCACTCGACTCACCGGAGACCATCGTAGGGGATGACCTCAAGGTCAAGACAGGCTTCGCGGGCAGCGGGATGTTGACCGAGTCGTCGGACATGTTCGGGGCGATAACCTCCCTCCAAGATGCACTCACAGCGGATGACACCGATGCCATCATCGCGGCGCTCGATGAGATCGACGCCGCTCTCCTGGATGTGGAGAAGGGGATGGTCGAGGTGGGCGGTGAGATGAGGCGTTCATTGGATGCAAACGGTCTCGCGGCAAACCTTGAGGTTGAGCTTAGGGAGGCAAAGGCCAGCATTGAAGAGACCAATGTAGTGGATGCATACTCCAGGCTCGTGCAGCTCCAGACCAACTTCGATGCAGCCATGCAGGTGACGAGCATGCAGCGATACTCGGGGCTCTTTACTCGAATCTAGATCGACCAAGAAGCAACTTTAAAACGTTGAAATGGCCGGCATCACTGCCGGCTTTTTCTTTTTTCTAAAGTCTCAACTCGATCGTCCGTAGAGACCAATTGGATTT
>CAZKOI010000165.1:0-7700 GCA_964554315.1 uncultured Enterobacterales bacterium
GGTCCGAGGATGGCGTCCTATGCATCCTCGACGTCCCCTCGCCTACTCGACAGTCACCGATTTAGCGAGGTTGCGAGGTCGGTCGATGTCGCGTCCCATCGCAAGCGCGGTTCGATAGGCCAAGATCTGAAGCGGAAGCACGGTTAAGAACGGTGTAAACCAGCGCGACGTCTTCGGAACAGCGATAGAGATGTCGGCCTCCTTAGCAACCGGATCACCCTCCGTATGAATCAAGGCCACCCTTGCACCGCGTGCCCGACACTCCTGAAGATTTGAGACGGTCTTGTCTCGAACCTCGTCCTCAGGCGCGACCACGATGACGGGGCTCCCCTCTTCAAGCAAAGCAATCGGACCGTGCTTCATCTCGCCCGACGGGTAGGCCAGGCATGGCACGTAGGCCAACTCCATGAGCTTCAAGGCCCCCTCTGCGGCCACGGCCTCTGACAAGCCTCGCCCCAAAAAGAGCACAGAGCGGCAGTCCCTGATCCAATCGACGATGGGATCGACGTCGACATCCTTGGCCAGGTAAGACTCGACAAGGTCGGGAACCGCCATCAACTCCTCCGCAAAGGCCCTCCCTTCGTGCGGCGACAGCGTTCGTGCCCGCGCAAGCTGGAGCGTAAACAGATAGAGCGCGGCGACCATATTGCTGAACGCCTTCGTCGACGCAACAGCCATCTCTGGACCCGAGTGAATGTAGACCCCATGTCCGCACTGTCGCGCTATCGACGAGCCGACGACGTTGACGACGCCCATCACCTCCCCGCCCTTGATCTGGACCTCTCGTAGCGCGCCCAGCGTGTCGGCCGTTTCGCCCGACTGACTGACCGCGAAATACAATGAGCGAGGATCAATGACTGGATTGCGATGTCTAAACTCACTGGCCACCTCTGCGGTGGCGGGAACGCGAGCGAGCTGCTCGATGGCCATTGCCCCTACGCGACAGGCGTAGTGCGCGGTGCCACAACCAATCAAGCCGATGCGGTCAAACTCATTTAACTGCCTTGATGTCAACTCAAGGCCACTCAGCTTTGCACGCCCGTCATCGACCACCACACGCCCAGACAAGCACCTTCGAAGCGCGGCCGGCTGCTCAAACATTTCCTTGAGCATGAAGTTTGGAAACTCACCCTTCTCAGCCTCGGCCCACTCCGCCTCGAGTGTCTCCACCTCCGGACTCCGAGATGCCCCATCCGTGTGGAGCGTCTCGACCCCAGAAGCGTCTATGCGGGCCACGTCACCGTCCTCGAGGTAGACCACGCGACGCGTGTAGGGAACGAGCGCATGGGGGTCGCTCGCTAAGAAGGTCTCGCCATCGCCAAGCCCGACCACTAAAGGTGACCCGTTCCGAGCAGCGATGATGGTCTCCGGTAGGTCGCTGAACAAGACCGCGATTCCCCACGTTCCTCGAACCAGCTTCAGGGCCGAGCTCACTGCCTCCAGAGGGTCTCCCACGTCCTCCACATACTTCGCAAAAAGGTGAGCAAGGACTTCAGTGTCGGTCTCAGACCGAAACACGACGCCCTCAGCTTCTAGACGCTCCTTGAGCACACCTGCATTCTCAATGATTCCATTGTGGACCACAGCAATCTTCCCCGCACCGTCCGCGTGCGGATGAGCATTCTCAACGGTGACTCCTCCATGGGTCGCCCATCGCGTGTGTGCGATTCCTGTGGTCGCCGCAAGACCTTCCGGAACAACGGCGCCAAGGTCAGCGACGCGGCCAACGGCACGATGAATACCAATCGGACTGTGACCGACCGCGATTCCCGCAGAATCGTAGCCCCGGTACTCAAGCCTTCTCAGCCCCTCGAGGAGGATGGGTGACGCCCGCCTGGTTCCGACATATCCCACGATTCCGCACATGATCTCTCCCGTGAGTGAAGCGTAACTCGGAGCGCCTCTCTACGCGGAAAACCGGTTAAAGCCCTAGCGCTATGCCAACATTCACGATTTCCTCTCCCGACCCCCAAATCAACGCTTCATCTGTCGAGGCAGAGACCTGGGCGGAGGCCGTCTCTATCGTTCTCCAGCGGAGCCCCGATGAAGGGGACGCGACCACGCTTCATGTGAAGACCGAGGGGCAGATTGAGGTCCTCTCATCGGCTGGAGCCCATCGCTTCACGCTGATCCTTGACCTGGAGACGGGTATCGGGACCTCCCAGGCCCTACGGACAGAGTTTCTCGACGTCCTCTCGGATGTTCCGTCGCCCGCGAATGCAAGCCTTTCCGCGAGAGACGCATCATTTGAAGACGGCGAGCGTGCCTACACAGAGATCCTCGAGATTGTTCAAGCTGAGGACAAGCAGGCCGCTTGTGAGGCCGCCATACAGGCCATGATGAGACTGATTCCTGCCGAGAGTTGCTCCGTTTTGTTGAAGGAGGGCGACCACCTACGCTTCGTCGCTGTGGGGGGGCCCAAGGCGTCCGCTCTGCTCAATGAGACGCTATCGACCAAGCAGGGAATCGCCAGCGCGGTGCTTCGGTCCGGATCGACTTTGCTCGTTCAAAGTGCACAGCAACACGCTGAACACAGCGCACAGGTTGACGAGAAGGTTGACCACGTCACCAAAACATTGCTGGCGATTCCGATTAAGAAGGCCTCTCAGCCAGTCGGCGTCGTGGAGTTGTTGAACCCCTTCGGTTCCGACACCTTCACCACAGGACAGCAAGACGTCGCTTCACAGATTGCCAGCGCGCTCGCTCAACGCCTGTAGACTCAGCGAATCGCTTTCATCAACGCCTGATGGGCGGCCTCCGGCAAGTACTTCGAAACATTGCCGCCGTTGACCGCAATCTCCTTAACCAGGGACGAAGAAACGAAGATGTTCTTCGGCTCCGTAAGCAGAAAAACGGTCTCGATGTCGGGTGACATGTCCATGTTCGCGAGCCCGATTTGAAACTCAAACTCGAAGTCGGTCACCGCCCGCAGACCACGGAGAATAAAGCCCGCATTACGCGCGCGGCAATAGTCAATCAACAGGCCGCTGAACACGTCCACTGAAACGTTCGAGAGCGTTTCCGTACACGCCTTCATCACCTCGACCCGCTCGTCGGTTGACAGGAGATATCTCTTGGCTGGATTGTTCCCGACCGCAAGTATGACCTCATCAAAGAGCGATGTTGCCCGACGAACGAGGTCCATGTGGCCAGACGTGATGGGGTCGAATGAACCCGCGTAGACTGCAATCCGCTTCATGGCGTCGCGCTCCTGCGTTTCTAGCGTATGCCCTGCGGAGAGGCTGCGCCAAGGTGGCGCCGCAACATCGCTCGAAGGCGCCACTGGGTTCGCAGCCGCGAGAGCGCCGGATCAGTTGCAATGTCACGCCGTAACTCAACCTGTAACTCCTCATCGAGGAGCTCTCGCCTCTCCACAACTCGTCCGAGAGACCGGTAAGCCTCGTTCCCATCACCCTGAAGTGCCTCGACGACTGCAGAACTCAAATCGGTGAACGGGTGCCCCGGCGCGACCGCGTGGAGTTGGTCAAGGAGCAAGTGAGCCGTTGCCTGCTCACCCAAACGGGCCTTGGCTTGGCTTAGCCCCCCAAGCGCTAGAGGGTGATTGGGCTGGACATCGAGAATCTCACGATAATGCCTTGCCTCTACTGAGTGCCGCCCTCTGCGACGCTCGGCCCAAGCAAGCCTGAGCCTGGCATGAACATCGTCAGGATACCGCTCGAGGATCTGGCGATAATGCCACGCTGCCAGGCTGTTTCGTCCGGCGTTGTACGCAGCTCGACCAATGATCCGCCTCGCCTCGATGTCATCGGGGTCAACATCAAGACGCTCATTGGCTTGAAACGCGTTGGAGTCGAGGGGAAGGTTGCGCTTGAACCATCGATGATAGCCAACACCGGTGACGTGATCGTCGCCCAAGTGCTCGGGACCGTCGGTACGATGGGTCACCACGGCACCATCTCCCTTAGCCTGAGCCCCTCGGACCACTGCCAGCGACGGCGAAGACCGGCCACCTCGCGGTTCCATCCCAACGACCTCAAGTGCGACCTGAACGTTTTCAGGCATCGACCATGACTGAATCGCCAGCCAATGACTGGCCGCATCGAGCCAGTGACCGGAGGCGACCAAAACAATCACAGCGGCCAAGAAGCGCGTGTCGAAGACAGGCACATCGAGGGGCGTCCAACGCTTCGCGGTGTGACTGAGCGTGACACCGACGTCCCCGTAGTTGAACGTCACCGACTCGCCCTGCTTTAATCGCTTGGGGCCCACACGAATGCTGTCCCCCTCCCGAGTGACGCGCTGAGGAGGGCCTGGGTAAGCGACCACAGACCCAGGCCAATCGCCGACGAGAAGTGGACGACGAACGCTGATTGTCCGGTTGTCGACGACCTCCCCGTGTAGCCGTAACTGGATGCTGAGACTACCCATCGGCGCTCTCCGATACCGGCTCACGGTTCTGCCCCAGACGAACTGGGCTGTCATCGCCGTATGCTGCCTCCAGCAGCTTCCTAAATCGTGGACGAGCCCTCAATCGTGCAAGTGCAGGGTCGAGGCGAATGTCCTGCCGAAACTCAATGTGATGGAGGGTATCCATGGAACCGACATCATCGAGGGCCTCTTTGAGGTAGCGATACGCTCGCCTATTCTTGCCCTGTGCGGCCGCAATCTTGGCTCGGTGAAGGTTCGCATAGGGACGCTCCTCGGGCGATGCTTGGAGGGTGTCCATGAGGCGCTCAGCCTCGGCGAAGCGCCCTTGATGCGCGAGGTTTACGGCGAGGTTGTTCTGGGTATTCGCGTTGTTGGGGTCAAGGCTTAGCGCAACTCGATAGAGCCGCTCCTCTTGAACATACTCGCCAGCCCGCTTGTGGGTCAGCGCGAGATTGTTCCAGCCCGCCGCATCCTCTGGGAACAGCTCCGTGTATCGGCCGTAGAGGTCGCGGCATAGGGCGTAGTTCTCTGACAGATACGCAAAGTAAGCCACCGTCAGGATCGCGTAAGGCTCGTCCGGGTTGAGTCGCATCAGCTCGCGGGCCAGCTCAAGCTGCTCCACAATCTCTGCTGCCTGAGGGCTGGACGCGTCCATCCAATCGTGGAAACCCCATCCAATGAACCGCTCGACAGAGGCCGGAAGCCCGCGCTCCCCTGATGCGACCGCGGGCTGCACCGATTCGGGGACCATTGGCACTCCGTCGGATGCAAGCAGAACCGACGGCACCTCCACGGGCTGTGCGCCCTGCCGCTGCACCCCAACGACCGCGGCACTGCCGACATCCGGCGATGGCGGCGTTCGCTTGACCTCGGGACCCACCTTCTGTCCGCCCTCGGGCCGATCAATGTCGCCGCTTGACCCCGCTGGTAGGTAGAACGATCCCGATGGTCGAACGTGGCGAGCACGCTGCACATGCGCGACAGCGCCGGTTTCCGCACCGTCGAATTCTTCCTTGAGGAGCCGCGCGATGAGTTCGGGAGAGGGCATCACTGCGTCCGTCGATGCGACGCGCTCTCCGAAGACCGCCCGAAACAGCACATTGAGCTGCCCGACACCCACCATCAAGGTGAGGACCATCACCAAGAGCGCCAAATCGCCGACCTGCTCTGAAGAACGTCGCTGAGCCCTCTTCATTGGAATGACATCCAGCGACACATCAACGCCAAGACCATTCTGCCAAGACCAGACCGCCGGCCCCGATGGCTGCACACCTTCGGCAAGTGGCTCCAGCTCGATCTCTCCACTTCGAGTCCAGCGATACCGGGCAACTCCATGTTCACTCGCACCTGGGAGCATTCGTCCCACCGACTGCCAACGCCGGCCCCTAAACCAGCCGGGACGCCACGACACCGACTGCTCGACCACGGCCCCATAAAGGCTCACCGTTGTTCGCAGTCCAAGTTCGCGGGTCTTCATACTGTTTTCTCAGGTTGGGGCGCACCGCCCTTCGCGCGCACGGGTGCATACATAGTGTACCTTGGCTAACGGTTATTGAGAAAAAACCTTGAGGAGCCCCCGAGCTTGCCGACTGCCGCTGCCATCATCATCGGGAATGAAATCTTGTCAGCCAAATTTGCCGACGAGAACGGCCCGTGGCTGATCAAGCGATGCAGGGAGCTGGGAATTGATCTGACACGGGTCTCGATCATTAGCGATGATGTCGACGTGATTGCCGACGAGGTCAGAAGCGTGGCCTCGTCCGTTGATTATGTGTTCACGACGGGTGGCATCGGTCCCACCCATGACGACCTCACCATGCTTGGAATCGCTGCGGCATTTGACGTTGAGTTGGTGACCAGTCCAGTCTTAAAGGACATGATCGAAGCTCGAATGGGCGCCGATGTAAATGAAGAGGCCCTCTCGATGGCCAAGATCCCCGATGGGGCCGACCTATGGCAGGAAAACCCTGTGAAGTTTCCGGTCGTTGTCTGTCGAAATGTACTGATTTTTCCAGGTGTACCCGCCTATCTGCGCGCAAAGTTTGACGACATTGCTCCGCGCTTGGGGGGTGTTCCTCTACAGTCCCGTAAGCTGGTTACCGAACAGCATGAGCCCGAGATTGCCGCTACCCTTCGCACGGCGGCAGAGAACTGGCCGAGCGTCACCATCGGATCGTACCCGCGCTTCGAGACCAATCCCCCCTCCGTGATCGTTGCTCTCGACGGACGGGACACCGAATCACTGGACGCGTGCTACCAATGGCTACGAGGACAAATCAAGGCCACATAGTGTCGATACTGAGCTTCGTCAGTGCGCTCATCCCTACCTGATCGACCTCAGCTCTCGAAAACCACCGAAGCTCTTCGTGGTCGGCTGACGATGAAGGCACCACACCTTCACCACGGATCAGCCGATACTCGAACACCCGGTGGCTCAGGACGTGACGCTGCTTGAGCACAACCCTGCCTTGACCGATCCCACACCCATAGGTGCTCTGCCAGGCCTCTTCACGCTCACCCGCCGTCCAGCGGTTTCCGCTCGATCTTACTCCAGGCAGCTCCCAGAGCCCGCCCCAAAGTCCAGAGCTCGGACGCCGGAACAGGAGCACCTTCCCCTCGCGCTCAAACCAATGGGCCTCCATCGCCTGTACAGGCACCCGACGTGATTTCTTTGGCGGAGGATAGCGCTCAACTTCGCCCTCGCGGAATGCCACACAGTGATTCGAGATCGGACATGCCTCACAGCGAGCCTGTCTCGGCTTACAAATCGTCGCACCGAGATCCATCAACGCTTGATTGTAGTCCCCTGCCCGACCTGTAGGAAGGTGAGCTCGGGCATAGTCCCACATCCTTGCTCGGGGTCCAGCATCCGCGTGAAGCCTAGCCATGACCCGGGCAATATTGCCGTCGACAGTGGCCTCGTCTAGCCCAAGCGCGATGCTGGCGATCGCACCGGCCATGTACTCACCCACCCCAGGAAGGACCCGCAACCCATTGATATTTAACGGAAATTCGCCATTTTCAGCAACCACTTTCGCGGCCTTGTGGAGGTTCCTGGCACGCGAGTAATAGCCGAGACCCGTCCATAGGCTCATGACTTCGTCTTCCGGCGCGCGGGCCAGGTCTTCGACACTCGGAAAACGCTCCATGAAGCGCTCGAAAAACGGCACCACGGTGTCGACCTGGGTTTGCTGCAGCATGACCTCCGACACCCACGTTCGGTAAGGCGAGGGCGCTGTGCGCCACGGCAAGACCCGAGCGTGCTGGTCGTACCACTTCAACAGATCGCTCGAGACAGAATCGATACTCCA
>CAZKOI010000166.1:0-7698 GCA_964554315.1 uncultured Enterobacterales bacterium
CGGAGTGACAAGGGGGGAGGGGGCGTCGTCACCATCGACCACGATGTGGGTCTCGCCGCCGCTGAGGAAGGCCTGGCAGTCCCGGCCGCGCCACCGCCACTGGAAGAGGAGCCTGCGGTCGCCCGGAGGAATGGGCGTGAGGACGATGCGGTCGGTGAAGGTCAGGGAGAAGAGATCGTGGCCGAGGACGAGGGTGTTTCGGTGGATGAGGGAGGGCGCGATGATTTCCAGACGGTGGAGCTCGCGGCCTGCTACGTAGAGCCGTCCTTCTGGGGGCGCCGGATCGGTCATCAGATGGTGACAGAAGCGGTTGAGCTCGCTCGCGCGTGCGGCATGCGCACCATGGTCTTGTGGGTGCTTGAGCAGAATGTTCGCGCGCTTCACTTCGACGGGGGCGAGGGGTTTGAGCTTGATGGCCAGCGCCGCCAAGCGAGGCACGTGCCAGGGGTCATCTTGCCTTTGGTTCGGATGGTTCGCGTGCTCTGAGCCAACCGCCGGGCGATCCGCCAATTGCACCCTCGGCCCGAACATCGGCTATACGCTCGGGTCGACGGAGGTTGCCATGAGCGAAGAGTCTTCGACACCCCTCGAGATAGACCTGCCGCCCTATCGAGAGCTGACGGTGGCTGCCGTCGCTTTTGGGGTGCTGATCGGGTCGGTGATGACGGCGGCGTTTTCTTATGTGGCGCTAAAGCTTGGGTTCACCCTGGGCGGATCGACCGTGGCTGCCATCTTGGGCTTTGCCGTCCTCCGGGGGATCCTGCGCCAGGGCACCATCATCGAGAACAACATCAACCAGACGGTTGCTTCTGGCGTCAATACCGCCTCAGCGGGCGTCGCGTTCACGCTTCCAGCCCTGTACATCATGGGCGAGAACTTCTCGATGACGGCGGTTGTGCTCGCTGCGACCGCGGGCTCATTTTTAGGCATGGTGGTCATCATCCCGCTGAGGAAGCAGATGATCGAGCTGGAGCGATTGCGCTTTCCGAGCGGCATAGCGGTAGCGAGTCTCCTGCGTTCCCCTGGTGCAGGTGCGGCGCAGGCCAAGCTCCTGGTTGGCGGCTTTCTGGTCTCAGCCCTCATTCATCTGGGCACAGGCCTGGGGCTCCTTCCAGAGGAGATCAACCTGGGTCAGTGGATCGATGCACCCCCCTGGGTGAGCCTCTCCATCGGCATCAGCTTCGCCAGCCTTGGGGCAGGACTGCTCTCGGGACGAGGCGGACTGCCGTTTGTCTTCGGTGGCATGCTTGCCTGGTGGCTCATTGCACCCGTCGCCGTCACCATGGGGATGGTTCCCGCGGCTTCGGAGCTGCAAGGCGTGGCCGCCTCTGCCCCCTTCGATGACTGGGTGACGTGGGAGGTGCTCTACGGTGAGATGCTTCGGCCGCTGGGGATTGGCATCTTGATTGGGGGAGCGCTCTCCGGCGTGGTCGCCAGCTTCCCTGCCCTCAAGAGCGCCCTCAAGAGTCTGTCTAACGCCTCAAAGGCCGGACCCGGCGGTGCCGACGAGCTGCCGGCAGAGGTCCTGAGCGGGGGCATCCTGCTGGCCTTCGTCGTGCTCTTTGGGGCGGCCTACATGGCCGATCCGTCGCTCGGCCTCGGTCGCCACCTGCTGATCGCTGGCGTGGGAACGGTTTGGCTCGCGCTCGCAGGGCTCATTGTTGCCCAAGCAACCGGCATGACCGATATCTCACCGATGTCGGGTATGTCCTTGATTGGCGTGACCTTGATGTTCTTCCTGGCGGGCGGCAACGTGGTCCCCGCCATCATTCTGGGGGTCGCCGTCTGCATCGGGATCGGGCAGTGTGCGGACATGATGGGGGATCTCAAGAGTGGGCACTTGATTGGTGCTCGGCCGAGGATGCAGCAGCTGGCACAGCTGCTTGTCTGCTGGGTCGGGGTCCCGGTCGCCGTTTGTACCATCGCTCTCCTGTGGGGCGACGGTGGCGGCTTTGGGCCAGGCAATCCAGAGCTATCGGCACCCCAGGGCACTGCGTTGGCGGCCATTATGGAGAGCCTGCAGGCGGGCGCGGCGCCGCTCGATAAGTATGCGGCAGGAAGCGCGATCGGGCTGGGGCTTGGTCTCCATCCTGTAGGGGGGCTCGGTGTTCTCATCGGCTTGGCCATGTATCTGCCCTTCAGCATTACCCTGACCTATGGCTTGGGGTGCGCAGCCCATTTGGTGCTCCTAAAGCAGAGGGGGGACCGATGGATGAGCGACACCATGGTTCCTGTCGCGGCCGGATTCATCATCGGCGAGGCGTTGACCAGCCTCGGGGTCGTGCTCTTTCAACTGGTCACGGGCTGAGGGGTGATCATGAGACAGTGGCTGGGCCTGATTCTGGTGACCCTCGGTATTGGATTGACGGCGGGAGCGGGAGCTGTCCTCGCGCCCGGCGCGCGGGTGGCGACGCTCAAGCGAGGTGAGGCGCACTTCGCGGATCAAGAGGTGACCGATGCTCGGAATACCTACTGCGATACGAGGGCGCAGTTCAAGGCTCAACCGGCCGATGGGTGTGAGGGCGACCTGCCCTTGGTGGACTCGACCGCTGGGCTCTCCTCAGCAGAGGTCCGACAGGCAGAGCTGAGCGCCCTAGAGGGTCGTCCTACGGAGGTCTTGGTCTTGCCCGTCTCACAGGCGCGCATCCGGTATCGCCTCGCGCTCCGAAAGAGTGCGAGGCGACATCTTGAGCTGGAGGCGCTCGGTGCCATGGGGCCATTGGAGCGCTTGGCGGGGTGGTGGGGGACCACAGCACCGGTCTTCGTTGGCGGCCTGATCCTTCTTGGCCTGGGCGGATGGATCTCCCGTCGCTCGAACGCGGCGCGGAGTCCTCAGGGTGGCCAAGGACCTGGGGCGGAGGATTTCCTGGCGTTGCTTCAGCGTGTTGAGCGAGAGGTTGAGGCTCTGAGCGAGCGAATGGCGTCTACGGGCCACCCTGATGCAACCGCCCTTGCAGCCTGTAAGGCTCGGCTGGAGACCATTCAGCGAGGGGATCTCGAGCGGCTCTGTGCGTCGGGGCCACAGGTCGCGGCCCAGCTCGGGGTCGAGGGCATGGCGCAGATCTTTTCCCCGCTGAGTGGGGCGGAGCGGCGCCTCAATCGCGCGTGGTCGGCCATGGTTGACCGGCACTGGCCGGAAGCCATGACGAGCGTGAAGGTGGCATCGGGCCTCATGGGCGAGGCCGTGGCGGCGGCCGAGTCACTCTAGATCGTCAATCCAGCGTCGCACGCGGTTGATTCGTGCTTGATCGATCGAGCCGGAGGGAGGCATGGGGTCGCCAGAGATGTCGCTGGCGCCCTCCATCTTCTTGATGAGGTAACTATTGGCGGCATCCCCGGGCAAGATGAGCCTTCGGCCCGCGTAAACCCTCGACTCCATCTGCAGCCAGTCTTCCTCGGTCTGCCGCTCGTGGACCCGCAGGTAGCCGGCGCCTGAACCATGGCAGCTGTCGAAACCGCAGGAGGGCACGAGTACCGTCGTCAGCACCTCGTCGAAGCTTGCTGGGCCGGTTGGGACGCCATCGTCGCCTGCAGCGGTGTCGGAACTCCCCTTGCTGCAGGCGGCTACCATGACTGCAGAAACTATGCCGAGCATCAGCGGCCTCACCTGACCTCCACCACCAGTACGGCTAGCATCGCCCCGGAGCGGCCGGAAATGCAAGCACGAAGGTCAGGCACCGTACTGTATAAGTCCGTTCAATGAGCGGTCAGGTGGCGTACGTGTGCACCGAGGCTCCCTTCATCGGCGCGCGTGCCAGCGGGCCAGGTTGATGGCGAATTCGGCGATCGTGCCGAGCTTTACTTTGCTCTCTCCGGCGCGACGAGGGTGCATCACCGCGGGCCGGCGAGCGATACTCATGCCGAGCCGCTCCGCGCGGAGGACAACCTCGGCATCGAGAAACCAGTCGGCTGAGCGCGGCTGGATCGCTTCAAAGCAGGCACGCGTCATGAGCTTAGGGCAGCCATTCACGTCGGGCTCGCGGACCCCACTTAGGGCCATCGTAGCCGAATAGACCGCCGTAACAGCCTGGCGGGCAAGCCCATCCCGTCGCTCCGTTCGATGAACTTTGGCCAGGTCGGCACCGGCAAGGATCTCACCGTAGAGTTCCGCGAGGAGGCGTGGTCGAACCTGACCATCCCCCCAGCACCAGCCGATCACATCGGGAAGCCCCTGTGCCTCGAGGTGGGCCAGTCCGGAAAGAATCCCTCCCCCGTAGCCCAGGTTTTCGCGGAGATGGATGGCCTCGATCTCTCCGGCGATACGAAGCTCATCGATGCATGCGCCTGTGTCGTCCGTGCTCCCGTTGTTGACCAGCACAAGGGTTGCCGGCACGCTCGCTGCCTTGAGCGCTGCGTGGATAGAGACGACGACCTCGGTGACCAAAGCCGCCTCGTTGAAGAGGGGTATGGAGAGGCCGAGAGTCATCTTCAGAAGAGCACCTGCTGTCGCAGGGCGTCGATCGTTCCCCACCGGGTTCGCACACAGTCGGGAAACGCCTCCCCGCGCTCGATGAAGGCTGAAAGCCAGGCTCGTGTGATGGGATCGGAGGGATACCCCGAGCCCACCTCGCCCAGCTCCCGAATTGCCGCATCTCGGGCCACCTTAGCGAAGATGCTCGCCGCCCCGCAGTGGGGGAAGGTGGCGTCGGCCTTGGGCTGGATGATGAAGGTCGGAACCGGACAGTTGGCCGCGCGGAGACGGTCGGCCAGTCGTACCGTGAGGGCAGGGATCGCCCGTGGGTTGCACGGCGCGTCGATGATGACCTGGTCTGGCCGCGTCGTCACAATGATGTCTATGAACGCCGCCTCCTCGAGGTGATTGATGTTGCCCGCATCGATCTGGGAGGGCGTGATGGTGCGGAGGATCGGCATGCCGAGGCGCAGGAGGTGCGCTTGGGCGGCAATCCGGCGCTTGTGGCTCAAGCGCTTCGAATCGTCCGCGCCGGCGGAGCGGAGGAGATCGGCATCGGACGACGGTGCGAGGAAACCGCCAATCACCAGCGGCCCGAGGACGCAGCCACGTCCGGCCTCATCGAGTCCAAGGGTCTTCATCCTGCAGGCTTAGCGCTTGAGGTCGAGGGGTCAAGGCCCTCGGTCAAATCCTCGATCTGGCAAGCATTCTGAACCACGATCGGATAGGACAGTGGTCCTTTGAAGTGCTCCGCGAACGGGATGCGGCAAAGGTCGGCCTTGGAGGCTGATCTTTATAAACATCACGCGCGCGGGGTAGACCAGTTTCTGGAGGGAGCCTCATGGGCATCCACACGATTCGAAAAGGTCTTGACCTCCCCATCACCGGTGCACCCAAGCAGGAAATTCACGAAGGCCCTGCAGTGGATCACGTGGCCTTGATGGCGGCGGACTATCCCTACATGAAGCCGAAGATGCTTGTGAAGGTAGGGGACAAGGTCAAGCGAGGACAACCACTCTTCGATGATCGCAAGGCTGAGGCTGTGCGCTTCACGTCGCCCGCAGCGGGCACGGTAGTGGCGATCAACCGCGGGGCCAAGCGCGCGCTGGTCTCGGTCGTCGTCGAGGTCGAAGAGACCGGGACGGAGGCGGATTACCACACCTTCGCCGCCTACCAAGCGAACGCGGAGCTCGACGGGGCGAAGGTTCGAGCGCTCTTGGTGGAGTCAGGTCTCTGGACGGCGCTCCGTGCAAGACCGCATGATCGCGTTCCGTCATCCACCGAGACCTGTGCCAGCATCTTTGTCACCTCGATGGACACCAGGCCGCTTGCGCCCGACCCCGTCGTGGCGCTGGCCGGTCGTGACGACGACTTCGCCGCAGGCCTCGGCGCGCTCGCGCATCTCACGGATGGCCCAATCCACCTCTGCAAAGCGCCGGGAGCCTCCTTTACGACCGGTGGCGTCGCGAAGGTCTCTGTCTCGGAGTTCGAGGGGCGCCACCCGGCAGGGCTGGTCGGCACACACATTCACGCGCTTGATGCTGTCAGTCGAACCAAGACGGTCTGGCACATTGATGCGCAGGACGTCGCAGCCATCGGCCATCTTGTTCGGACGGGCCGACTGGATGTCACCCGGGTCGTCTCGATTGCGGGCCCCATGGTGAAGAACCCCCGCCTCCTCAAGACGCGGATTGGCGCCAGCACGGCGGCGCTGACGGCCGGCGAGGTCAGCGAGGGCGAGGCACGCATCGTCGCGGGCTCGGTGCTCGGAGGCCGGTCCGCGATGACCGCAGAGGAGGCCTACCTTGGGCGCTACCACAAGCAGGTCAGCGTCCTCGGCGAGAACCGCGAGCGCGAGTTCTTGGGCTGGCTCAAGCCGGGCGGGAACATCTTCTCGACCACCCGCGCCTTCGTGTCCGGCTTCTTTCCCGCCAAGAAGTACGACTTCACCACCACCACCAATGGGTCGCACCGCGCCATGGTGCCCATTGGCATGTTCGAGAAGGTCATGCCGCTCGATGTCATGCCTACCTTCTTGCTCCGCGCCCTCGTCGTTGACGATGTCACGCGGGCAGAGGCGCTGGGCGCCCTCGAGCTGGTTGAAGAGGACCTCTCCCTGTGCTCCTTCGTGAGCCCTGGAAAGGAAGACTTCGGCGTGGCCCTCCGACGCAACCTCACCGACATTTGGAAGGAAGGCTGATGAAAGCGCTCAGAAAGTTGCTCGACAGCCAGGCCCACCTCTTTGAGAAGGGTGGCAAGTTCGAGAAGTTCGAGGCCCTGTATGAGGCCCCTGATACCCTCCTCTTCACCCCCGGTCAGGTGACCAAGGGAGAGGTTCACGTCCGCGATGGACTCGACCTCAAGCGGATGATGATCACGGTCGTCATCGCCCTCCTGCCCTGTGTGGGGATGGCTCTGTTCAACACGGGGTACCAAGCCAACCTCGCCATCTCGCAGGGCGCACAGCCGCTCGATGCGTGGCAGATGGACCTGCTGCTCATGTTGATGGGTGGAGCGGAGGCGGCCTTCGACCCCAGCAGCCTCGTGGCGAACCTCGTTCATGGCGCGGTCTGGTTTGTGCCCGTTTTTGCGGTCACGGGCATCGTCGGTGGCCACATCGAGGCCTTGTTCTCGGTCGTCCGCAAGCACGAGATCAACGAGGGCTTTCTCGTCACGATGTTCTTGTTTCCGCTGGTTCTGCCGCCGACGATCCCGCTCTGGCAGGTGGCGATCGGCATCGCCTTCGCCGTCGTGCTGGCGAAGGAGGCCTTCGGTGGAACAGGCATGAACGTTCTGAACGTAGCGCTGATGGCCCGAGCCTTCTTGTTCTTTGCCTACCCTTCCGACATCTCGGGTGACCAGCCCTGGTATGCGGTTGACGGACTGGCGAGCGGCATTGGAAGCATTGATGGCCTGTCGGGCGCGACCTACCTCGCAGGCGCCGCCGCTGGAAGTTTGGACTTCGCAGCGCCCGGCATGGCCACGGGCGGAGCGGCTTGGATGGACGCGTTCTACGGCTTCATTCCGGGCTCGATGGGGGAGACCTCCGCATTGGCCTGCGCCATCGGTGCGCTGGTGCTGATTGCAACGGGCATCGGCTCGTGGCGCACCATGGTGGGTGTCGCGGTGGGCACCACGGTCATGGTCCTCGCCCTCAACACCATCGGGTCGGAGACCAATCCCGCCTTCGCGATGCCGGTGCTCTGGCACATGGTGGTGGGGGGATGGGCCTTCGGTACCGTGTTCATGGCCTCCGTCTCCGTGACTTCGGCGTTTACCGAGAAGGG
>CAZKOI010000167.1:0-7683 GCA_964554315.1 uncultured Enterobacterales bacterium
TGAAGGGCATCATCGAGAAAGGCGTCAACATCGGCTGGCGCGTGTACTTTGAGGTTCGGAACGGTCTTTTTTGGGTCGCCTGCCCGGTCAAGGGTTGAAAATAGGCTCGGTACGACCCAGGCCACCATAGCGATGAACAGCAGAACCCCAAGGGTCACCACTAACGACTGAATTAGCGATTTTCGCGCGCCAGAGTCCATGCCGCCTTCATTTGAGGGTCCTTAGTAAGTCGTTCAGCCAACGGTGCCATCAGGCGTGGGGCAGGTTGGTGCTCAATACTGGAAACCAAGGTGTCGAGGTGTGCCGTGGCTTCAACGTCGCCGCTCACCATTCGTGCGAGCACGTCGGCTGCTTGCTCGGTTGCACCCGGACGCCTCACGAGGTGGTCAGGCTGTAGGCCATACATCGCCTCGGGATTGGGATGTTCGGCCAACTCGTATCGGGCGATGGTGAGCTTGAGCGCGCTCTTGTCTTCGAACACATACATCCGCTGTACGGACCACTTACCAAAGGATGGTGACCCCACGAGCGTCGCACCACTGAGTGTGCGAAGCGCGCCCGCAACAATCTCTGACGCACTTGCTGATTCACCATCGATCATGACCATGACTTTGAGCGAGGCGAAAGGCGCTGAAGGAGTGGCATAGTGTTGCTCGATCTCCTCGCCATTTCGGCCGATGGTCTTCACAATCAGTCCGCTCGTCGCGAACAAGTCGACGGTGTCGACGGCCTCTTCTAGGAGGCCGCCACCATTACCACGAAGGTCTAAGACCACCCCGGCACTCGGTTGCGCCTGCTCAAGTCCACGCCGAAGATCATCGGCGGTGTTTCTCTGAAAGCGGGTGATTTCAGCATACGACCAGCCGCTCCCGAGGTCATCGACACGAACTGAGCGGTCCCTGATTCGGGAGCGGGTAAGAGTGAGGGTCAACGGTGCCGACTCACGAAGGAGCATTAGCTTCACCTTGGTCCCCACTTCGCCGCGCAGGAGGGTCGCCGCTGCTGCCAACGACTCGAAAGCGGTGTCGTCAATCTCGACCAAATGATCGCCTCTCAGGACGCTTCCGTCGGCAGGCGAACCAGGGATTACTCGGCTCACAATCGTCAGGTCGCCTACATCTCTCAGTTCGACTCCCAGACCGGAGTAAATGCCTTCTGTTCGGACCTGCGCAGCCTCGAGTTCCTTTGCATCGAGAAACCTTGAGTGCGGGTCGAGCTTGTCCGTCATGCCCTCAATAGCGCCCTCGACAAGTTCCTTCGTTGGACGCACTTCGAGGTACTGGGACTCAATGTGGTGAAGAGCCTGTGCGAGGGTGTCGAGCGGCAGATAAGGATCGGCGCCCTGTGCGAGGGCGGATCGCGCCAGCCACGAGCCGGCATGAAGTCCCCCGGCCGTGACGGCGCCGACCACCAGAAAGGCACGAAGAGCAGGTCTCATCTGTTTCAACGGGGGGCGAGCCAAGGGAGAGGGTCCTGCGGAGAGCCGTTGTAGCGAATCTCGAAAGTGACCATGTTGTCCGCGCCCGTGGTTAGTCCGGTATTTCCTGCGCGCGCGATTTCTTGCCCGTCTCTGACCTGCTGTCCACGCCGAACCATGAGCTTGTCAGCATGGGCGTAGACGGTGGTGTATGGTCCATGCTCGATGGCCACGGTTTGGCCGTAGCCGCTGATGAACTCGGCGAGCTTGACCTTGCCTGCAGCAACGGCGCGAATTGGCGCCCCAAAGGAGACGGCGATGTCGATCCCCATGCTGTTGGCCTTCTTACCAGTGTACGGGTCCATGTACCGACCGAACCGGCGCACAACTCGACCTGAGGACACGGGCCACGGGAGTTTGCTGTGGAGGGTGCGGAAATTGACGCTGGTGACCAAGTCGGAGGGTTCGTTGACGGTGATATTTGCTTTCGGGCCGAGCCGGTTTGAGAGCCCTTTACTCGCGCGGGCCTGCTCGGCGAGTGCACGCATCGCGAGGTCTTTCTTGGACCGAATCTCGTCGAGAATTGCCGTCCGCTGAGCACGTTGGGCTCTTAGGTCCGCTTCTTTCAGCTGGAACTCCGCGCGAAGAGCCGTCAACGAGTCGAGGTCCTGCTGCATCGCATCCATGGCAAGTTGGCGTCGCTCAAGGTTTTCCTGAAACTCGGCCAGATGGCCCGCGTCACCCTCGACGAGTGAGCGCAGGTAGCGCATACGCCGCCTGAGCTCTCCCGCATCCTCGGCTCCGAAGATGAGTCTTGCCAGCCCTCGGCGCTGCAGCTTGTAGAGGGCCCCAACTCGAGTCGCCACGTCCTCCCGACGCCGCTCGAGCATGGCGTTGGCGCTAGCGACATCGTCTTGGTGTCGAAGACGACTGGCCTCGTAGTCGGAGATGCGCTGCTGAAGGTCATCGGCCTCGGCCGCGATTTCCGAGAGCTGCCGGTCAACGCTGTTGATTTGGTCCAAAATGTTTCGCTCGTCCGTCCGGGCTTCTTCCAGCATGTCCGACGGCTCGAGCGTGTCCTGTGCCCAAGCCTGGGCGAACAACACCATAAGCGTCAGCAGGCGCACTCAGTTCACCTTTGCCAAGAAGCGCTGGACGGCGAGGAGAGAGGCGACGACACCGAGCGCGGCCCCAGCGATGAACAGCAACGCGATGTACATGCTCGGCAGGAACTGGAGCTCAGCGTTCACTGCGAGGTCGAATGCGCTCTTGAGTCTGACTACCAGGAGGCGATGGACTGCGGCGAGACCGATGAGGGCCAGGAAAGACCCTGCCAGACCTTGGACGAGCCCTTCCACCAGAAAGGGTGCCGTGATGTATCCATCAGTCGCACCTACTAGTTTCTGGATCTCAAGCTCGTTCTTGCGGTTGTAGACCACGAGGTAGACGGTGTTCATGACCAAAAAGAGGGCGGCGATCATGATGAGCGAGCCCATGATCGCGCCCAGAAGCTTTAGCAACGACAAGAAGCCCTGAAACTTCTCAATCCAGTCTTGACCGTAGTCGACGTCGGAAAAGTCGGTGACGGAGAGGGTGCGGGCGAAGTCATCGAGCGCACCCGGTTGCGCAGAACTCGGAGCGAGCGAGATTTCAAGCGACGCTGGGAGCGTGTCGGTTCCGAGTTCCTCGAGAATTCCCTCCATCGCTGGCATTCGCTCTTGCATCCACCGGTTGGCCTCATCGGAGGACACGTAGCGGACTTTCACGACGTCCTGCCTCTTTGCGAGCTGGTCCCGCACATCGAACCGTCGTTGCTCAGGAACGTCCGGATGAAAGTAGGCGCTAACGTGGACGTCGCGGTCCCAGGTATCGACTACTCGATTCAGGTTGAATTGGACGGAGAGATACACACCGAAGAGCAGTGTCGACGCAGCAATGACGCCGGCGCTCACCGAATTGAGGTAGGCGTTCTCCCAGAGCGAACGCATCGCCCGTCGAATCACATGCTTGAGGCGCTGCGGCATCAGGACTCCACCAGGCGCCCAGCCTCGAATCGAAGCTTGCGAAACGGAAATCGATTCATGAGTCCAGTGTCATGAGTAGCGACCATGACCGTCGTTCCTCGTAGATTGATGGCTCGGAGGATTTCCATGACTTCGATTGCCATTGCGCCGTCCAGGTTTCCCGTAGGCTCGTCTGCGAGGAGAATCGAGGGGTCGTTTACGATGGCGCGCGCGACAGCTACCCGCTGTTGCTCGCCACCGGACAAGGTGGGTGGGTAATCGCTTCCGCGTCCTGGAAGCCCCACGATGTTGAGGACCGCGTTGACGCGACGGTCTATTAGTTCCCTTGAAGAGCCCAGGACTTCGAGCGCGAGGCCGACGTTCTCAGCCACAGTCCGGCTAGGGATGAGCTTGAAATCTTGGAAGACGATCCCGATGTTTCGCCGTAGGTAAGGCAGACGTCTACGGGACAGCTTGGAGACGTCGACGCCACCCACCAGCAGCTTGCCTTCTGTGGGCTGTACAGCGCCATAGAGCATCTTGAGCATGGTCGACTTTCCAGCTCCGGATGGCCCGGTGACGTAACAGAACTCTCCTTTGCCAAGCTTGAGCGTGATGTCACGCAGGGCGTGCACGTCTCCGTAGCGTTTGGTCACGTGGTAAGCGCGAATCATTGGGTCACCCTGGCCGCCCACGCGGCCTGGTCGAGATCATCGAGGTCGACGAGCTCCGTCGGATCAGGAGGTTCGCCGAGGAAGCGTGTTCCCACTTCGTTAAAACGTTGCTGGTTGTCGGTCACGAGAAAATGCGTCTTACCGGCGCCTGAAGTCTGAAGGAGGCCTTCGCGTTCTAGGACATCGCGAAGCGCATGTGCTGTCGACTGTGCGGAGTCAACCAGCGTTGTTCCCGGCAGTACGCTTGCAATTGCCCCGGCCAGAAGCGGATAGTGTGTGCACCCTAGGATGAGCGTGTCCGGTCCATTCTTCAAGGGGAGGAGGTATCGCTCAGCGACGAGTCGGCTCACCTCTCCATCGGTCCACCCTTCTTCGGCGAGTGCGACGAAGAGTGGGCAAGCGATCGACGATAAGGCGAGGTTTGGGCCGGCAGCCTTCAGCTGACGCTCGTACTCCCCGCCGAGAATCGTGCCCTCCGTCCCGATCACGCCGATGTGGCCTCGAGTGACCTCAAGTGCTGCCTGTACTCCCGGACTGATCACACCAAGAACGGGGATGTCGCGCCGCTTGCCTTCCGCTTTGAGGCCGCGAAGCGCGTAGGTGGTGGCCGTGTTGCAGGCAACGACCAGTGCCTTCACGCCTCGGCGGGTGAGGTGTCCAGCCACCCGCTGTGCATAGCGGTCGACTGTCTCTGGAGACCTCGTACCATAGGGGACCCGAGCGGTATCGCCCAGATAGAGGATGTTCTCAGAAGGCATCAGGTCTCGAATAGCGCGAACGACCGTCAGCCCTCCGACTCCGGAATCAAACACACCAATCGGCAGGTCTGTCCTTCCCACTGTGCCCTCCATTCGGCAGCACTTCACAGGTAACATGTGGGGCAAGTCTGCACGGGTCGGATAGGTGGGTTGAACCAAGGGGGCGTGGAATGCAGATTGCCGTGTACGGCGGCAGCTTTAATCCGCCACACCGTGCACATGGCATGGTGTTGTCTTGGCTGCTGGAGTCGGGCAGTGCGGATGCGGTCTGGCTCGTGCCGGTCTATCGGCACGCGTTCGAGAAGACTCACGGGAAGGTCTTGGCAGACTTTCAAGATAGGGTTGCTTGGTGTGAGGCCTTGGCGCGACCGTTTGGTCGAAGAGTGGAGGTTAGCCAGGTCGAGTCGCAGCTTCCGACACCCTCCTACACCGTCGATACTCTCGAGCATCTCGCCCGGACTTACCCCGAGCATCGGTTTCGTCTCGTCGTCGGCGCAGACATCCTCGAGCAGGTGACCGGCTGGCGCCGCTGGGAGCACATCGAAGAGCGATTTCCCCCGATAGTTGTGGGGCGCGAGGGGTACTCGTCACCCCCTAACGTCCCCGTTTTTCCGGCCATCAGCAGCACTCGGATACGTCGTCTGCTCTCGACGGGCGGGGATGCCACGGGGTTGTTGACACCAGAGGTCGAGCGGATGCTGAAGGAATCCCATCCTTGGGCGGGGTGACGCTGGTGCTCTTCGACATTGACGGGACCCTCGTCAATTGCGGAGGCCGTGGTAGGGAAGCCATGTCTGCGGCCGCGAGAGACTTGTTTGGCTTGCCGGGCATGTTCGAGGGCCTCTCGTTTGCCGGAGCCGTGGACTCAGGAATCGTCTCGATCGCGTTGGACCAAGCGGGGGTAGGGGCCACTCCGAGGAACCTTGGCCGAATGCGAAGTACCTACCAGCGTCGCCTGGTGAGGGCTCTGCGTGAATCGCCGGGCACCCTATGTCCGGGGGTACCAGAGGTGGTCAGCGCGGTGGCCGGTCGAGCCAAGGTGGGGTTGCTGACGGGCAACTGGCCTGGCGGTGCTCGCGTTAAGCTTCGCTCACTGGGGCTCTACGAGCACTTCGCAGGCTGTGTCGGTGCGTTCGGTGATGATGCCTCAGACCGCAACCTCTTGGTGCCGATTGCCGTTCGTCGCGCCAATCGTCGGTGGGGTTCGGTGAGACGAGTGGTGGTCATCGGCGATACCCCCGCTGACGTTCGCTGTGCACGTGCAGGGCAAGCGCTGATGGGTGTCGATGGTCCAGACGTTCTCGCCGTAGCGGTTGAGACGGGCTTTGCACCTCCTGAGCGTCTGGAACAGAGCAAGCCAGATCTTCAATTGACCGATCTCGAGTCGGGGCTTGGAGCTTTGCTCGCTCTACTGCAGGTCGGCGAAGCTGGGGTAGATGAGGATCCGTTGGTCCGATGACTCGGAGAGGTCGCTCAGAACACCGCCGACCACGAGGGGCCCAAAGACCGGGTCGCTGACGACATCGGGCTTGGCGACGGCATCGGGAAGCGTGCCGGCCGCTCCTGTCCCGCTGCAGTTAGACATGGGTACAAAGGACTCCGTCTCTGGATCGAAGCTCTCTGCGCAGGCGATCGCATCTGTCGGATCGTAGAACAAGCCCGCGTATGCCAGGCTATCCCGAGTCGAATCTTGGTTGACCTGAGTGACGCCGCCTGCGACCAGAACGCTCCCGTCGGGCGCCAGGGCGGCACCGTGCATTGCCCTAGCATTGCGCATGGAGGCTACAGCCCGCCAAGAGTCGCCTTCAAGAATCCACGCCTGGGATGTCGCTGTGAGAGAGTCCTGCAGGCTCAGAGCCGCAGTAGTGCTGCTGGCCACCAGACCGCCGCTGAGCAGAAGCCTGCCGTCTCTCAGCGTGGTGAGGCTCGCATGAAGGAGCGCTTGAGGCAGCGTCGGACCCATCGACACAACGCCGTCGGTGGTCACGCGTTGGCATACATTTGTCGGAACAAAGGAGGCGGATAGCCCGCCACAGACCATGACCCCTTCACCCGGGATGTGCGCTTGAGCATGAAACGCACCCCCTGTGTAGAGCGATGCAGTCGTTGAAGTCCAGGCGTCTGTCGTGGGGTCGTAGTGCTCGATGAACTGAGCGATAGTGGGCGCAGAGCCAGACCAAAGAAACCCACCGATGACGGCAACGTTCCCATCATCGGACAGTACAGCGGTGTGGCCAAATCGGGCATGGTTCAGTGGGGCGACCGACTCTGATTCGCCAGAAATGGGGTCGACGATTGTGACCGCGGAAGTCGCAAAGCTATGGCCCCACAGGTTGCCACCGCTGTCGGAGAGCCTCTGTGTGCCACCGGCTGCAAGCACTCGACCGTCGTCGAGGCGGGTGGCGGTCAGCCCCGCCCAGCCGCTGTCTTGGCCGAAGTGCACACCATCATCCAGAGTGATCTCTCCCGCATTTGTGCCGAGGTCCCTCAGACTAAAAAGGGTGACCTCAGGTCGGGGGCGCTGGACCTGGAGTCCCTCTGCGCTGCCGCCCAAGCGCAGGAACTGGCCCCCGCCCAGTGCGACGGTCGCTGCGAATGCTGAAGGCTCAGGCAGGCCTGGAAGTGCGACCGCTTCACCGTCTCTCGCAACGAAGATTTGAGCGGTCACCGAACCCTCGCTGATGGTGATTGGCGCGGAGCGTCCATGGAAGACGACCCCGCCGTCGTCGCGACCCACCAGCAAGAGCTCTGAATCATCAAGTTTGCGAATGTCACGGTTCTGGTAGTTTCGTCCATCATCCGACGTCATTGAGAGGACAGTTTCCGATCCG